>JBLHLI010000101.1:0-7699 GCA_047618765.1 Enterobacterales bacterium
CCATGGTTGATTATACGGTTAAAGCTATTCGTGCCATAACGCAAGATAAAAGCATCAGGGCCATCGAAGCTAGGGCTGATCTTCAAAGCGAATACGTTGCAAAAACGAAAAAGAACTTGCAGTTGACTGTCTGGCAAAGCAGTAATGTTTCTGCCTTCTATAGAAAAAATATGACGGGTGTCGTAACTAGCTTGTCACCAGAATCAGTAAGTAAATTTATCTTTTCACGTAAATGGTTTCGTTTGAGCGACTACCATTTAATAAAGTAACTCTCTATTAGGTTCTATAATTGCTATGCTATATTCAGTTTAACTTCCTTGTCAAAAACAATGAAACTTATTACGTAGATTCGTTTATAAATATTATGATTTTTGTAAATAAAAAGTGTAGAAAAGAGCAGAGTAGGGAATAAGGTAATGTTATGAAATGACAATTATAACTAGATATCTAGTCATAATTGTCATATGAAACTGAACTGAATTTCGAATTTAAAGGTTGTTATTGTTTTTAGCTAATATTAGCTTACGGGAAATAAGTAAGAATAATCCCATCATTAGCATTCCCAAAGAACCACCGCCTGAACTTGTTTCTATTGGTACTGGAAGAAACACTGGTACTATATTGGCGGCTGGGCTTAAATCGGCTGCTGAATCTACGGTGTCATCAGTAACAATAATATTAGTAATAATAACTAAATTTGTGTCATTAGGGTCATTGCTATCATCATAGTTTCGTAGTGGAATGCTATCGAAAACTACACTTAAATTGTATTGTTGTAACGCAGCAATAGCATCGATAATAGTCATGTCATCAGCTATCACTTCACCAAAGACCGTAAAGCCACCGTTTTGTATATCTAAATTTTGACTATTATTACCAAGATTGATAAACCATTGATTGGTTGCGCTATCTTCACTGTTGACATTACCGACATCAATACCAATTTTCGCCATGGCAATGCTACCCCTAACATTGGAGTAGACGGGTTCATTAATTACTGGGTTATTTGCAAAAACATTATCAAGAGGCCAATTGGCATTATAAGCAAAGCCACCACCTTGAATGACGAAGTCTGTTACAGATCTATGAAACACTGAATTGGCATAGTCACCGTTATTTAAATATTCAAGGAAATTCGCTACTGTTACTGGTGTTGCCACATCGTAGAGGTTAACTGAAAAGTCTCCCATATTGGTTTCAAATTTAACGATCGTGGCTTGGATAGAGAAACCGCTAAGAATTGCGAAGCAATACAAAGTGATTGCTAAAAATAACGATTTTCTTTTTTTAAATTGATTCATTTGAATAACTTCTATTATTTATAGGTGGATGATATTCACATATCACAATGTGACGGTTTAAGAGGTAAACATTAGTCCAGTTCTGTTTGATAGCTGAGAATAAACACTCTAATTAGCTTTGTCCAGCAACAAGAAAATTTAAAATGTTATCAATCATACTACCAAAAGAACAATATTGTGAGTTAGCATGACTCAGGGCAGTTTATTTGTTACAGTTGTCGCTTGAGTTAAAGAGTTGAACTATCATTCCAATTGGACGAGTCCTTATTGTATGTTTAGAAGAACATTATCAGTCAATCTAGCCTTGCATATTATTATCGCCACTTTGGTGTTAGCTATAATATTTTCAACAATTAACACCTACTCTGAATATACCTCCTTTAAAAATAACATTATCCAGTCAGTCAATCAGCTTTTGCTTTCCACTGAAGAAACTGCATCAGAAGCAATATATAAACTCGATGAAAGTATTGCCCAAACGTTAGTCGATGGTGTTGTTGCCAATAAATATGTGATTAAAAGTACGCTGTATGATGAAAATGAAAAGATATTGGCTACCAAATATGAGCCTGCTCCTAAAGATGCTTGGCGTCCACTGAACTTAAAGAATGAAACGATAGTTACAGATATTAAAGTTCTAAACCAAGATGCCATAGGACGTCATGAGATTGAAATTGATATGGAAAACAGCCTTACTGACTTTTATCTCCTTCTAGTTAACTCCATATTAATTAAATTTGTTGAAATTATAGCCATCGCTTTTACCGTCTACCTAATTAGTGTGAAACTTGTAGCACGTCCTGTTGAAAGCTTGTCACGAATTATTGCTAATATACCTCCAGGTGAAAAAGCACCAGAAATTGAACTTACCAAACAAGAAGATGAGTTAGGTTCACTAGCCCGCAGTACTGTTAACTATATTAATGAAAGTAATAATTTTGCCCATGAGCTTGAGTCGAAACAGCAAGAGAGATTAGAATTAGAGGCTAAGTTACGTCATTCACAAAAGATGGATGCTATTGGTCAATTAGCTGGTGGTATTGCTCACGACTTTAATAACATTATGACGGTAGTACTAGGTAATATCTCATTATCTAAAAACTTCTTAAAAACACAAAATTTTGAAAAAATATCAACGTCTCTCAACGCGATGGAAGACAGTGCTCTTCGTGCAGCTAAATTAACTAAACAACTGTTAGTTTTCTCTCGAAAAGATGTAATAGAACCTGCTCTTATCGACATACAAGAATCAGTTCATGCATCATCAAAGTTAATCGATAGCTTAGTCCCTGAAACTATCCAACTTGTTTATCACCTTAATAATGTCAATCTAGTAACCATCGATAAAAGTCAGGTAGAATTAATTCTGATGAATCTGGTTGTTAATGCAAGGGATGCTTCTGAAAATGGTGGAAATATTGTTATTGAATGTTCTAACAAAACATTAGATGAACGTTTTGTCGCCGATTACGCCCATGCAAGAATAGGTGATTATGTTTTATTAACGGTATCTGATTTAGGTACTGGTATTTCTGAAGTTAATTTATCAAGAATATTTGAACCTTTTTACACTACCAAAGAAGTTGGAAAGGGCACGGGTCTTGGTCTTTCGACAGTTTATAGTATCGTTGACAAATGGAATGGCTTTATTGTCGTCGATAGTCAACAAAGTGTAGGTAGTGCCTTTCATGTGTATTTACCTGTATCAAAAGACTTAAAAGTCACTGAGACCAACGTTATAGAAAAAAAACCTGTTGATTTATCAAATCTTAATGGAACAATCCTAGTTTGTGAAGACGATGATAGCGTTAGAGAACTTACCGTCGAATTACTATCTGCTACTGATCTGGTTATTCATCAGGCAGCTGACCCCATTAAAGCTATTGAACTAAGTAAAGAGATAAATGGAGAATTCGATTTATTGCTTACCGATGTGATCATGCCAAGTATGAATGGAAAAGAACTTTCTGATGTCCTAACTAAAATGTATAACTTTAAAACGGTTTATGTGTCTGGATATTCAGCTGAAGTTATTGCGGAGGAAGGTGTCTTAGATGAAGATATTTGGTTTATTCAAAAACCATTTACTAAACAAGAGCTCTTTGAAGTTTTGTCTAAAGCACTAAGTAAATAACTTAAAAAAAATCAATTTTCTTTAAACTAAATAAAAAAAAGTATAAGATATAGTTAAAAAGGATATTAAAAATGTACGGTGGTTCAGCTATAAAAACTACAGCATCGACACTTCCTCAATTATTAATTATTGACGATTCTAATGATGTTGTTCAATTCATCACAGATCTTTTTTCTGGTGAGTATGATTGCATCAAAGCTGTAGATGGTGAAGAAGGCATATCTAAAGCAGAAGAATTTCGACCAGACATCATATTATGTGATGTAAAAATGCCTAAAGCTTCTGGTCTTGATGTTGTAAGAGCACTTAAGCTGAGCTCTCGCACACGTTTAACACCTATCATATTACTCAGTGGTTATAACACCAGAGAAAATCGTTTAGAAGGTCTTCGAGCTATGGCAGATGACTTCTTAGCTAAACCATTTGATTATGAAGAACTACGTATAAAAATGTCTAATCTGCTTAATATCAGAAAAGAGATTAAGCAGAACGACTCTGAAGATTTACTTAAAAAAGAATTGGGTTTGGAATCTGATAAATATACTCACGATGAACGTTACTTTCTTGAACTATTAGTGGGACATTTACTTACTAACTATTCTCAGAAAAACATGGATGTAAAACATCTTGCTGAAAGCTTGAGTATCAGTGTTAGACAATTGCAAAGAAGGATTAAGTCTTCTACGTCCTATTCACCAATGGATTTGTTGAGAATATTTCGTTTAAGACAGGCGTCTCAGCTATTGTTGCGACATAATAGTATTGCAGAAGTTTCAGAAGCCTGTGGATTTAGATCACCTAATTATTTTTGCACCTGTTTTAAAAACTACTTTAAGGTTACACCGAGCAATTATCAGAAAAATAATTAATCTGTTTTTGTTATTAATTAGTAGAAACCAGCTATTATCAAATCATTAAAATTGTTTGTTTTTAGAATAGAACAATGATCTAGATCAATATAATAAATTAAAAACTATTTAGAATTGCTTTGGAAATTAACGTAACCAATTAAGATAGTTAATTGTTTCTAACAAGCAACAAAAAGCACTTTTAACATTAGTAAAATATAAAGCATGAATTTATAATATCGCTTACATAATTTACATGATTTACACAATAAAACTTCTTAAATTAGTTATAAAAGGACATCAATCAATGAAACACATAATATTATTTAGTCTTATTACTCTAGCGTCTCTATGGAGTTCTAACATATTTGCTGCAGGCGATGCCGTCGCTGGTAAAGCCTCATATATGATTTGCGCTGCTTGTCATGGAGCAAAGGGTGAGGGTAATCAAATGATGAATGCGCCTCGCTTAGCTGGCCAGGATGTTTGGTACCTAGCAGCATCTCTAAAGCGCTTTAAAAGTGGCGCCCGTGGTAAAGATGATCCTATAGCTGCATCAATGGTTCCTATGGCCAAAATGCTTTCAGATAAACAAGTCGAAGATGTTTCTGCATATATCGCAACATTATAAGTCACAACGCCGCTGATTGACTTTGTTGTTACATCAAGCGGCGCTTTTAAAATTAATAGTTGTAAAGGCTAAAATCTTATTATGAATAATAATGAATTCAATTATAAAGTTGTTAGGCAATTTGCCATAACAACAGTAATCTGGGGCATTATCGGTATGCTGGTTGGTGTAATTATTGCCGCTCAGCTAATCTGGCCCGATTTAACCAAAGATATTGCCTGGTTAAGTTATGGACGACTAAGGCCTTTACATACTAATGCGGTTGTTTTTGCTTTTGGCGGAAGCGCCTTATTTTGTACCGCTTATTATGTAGTACAAAGAACCTGTCATACTCGACTTTATGCTAATAAATTAGCCGCCTTCACATTTTGGGGATGGCAAGCGGTCATTGTTTCAGCAGTAATATCATTACCTCTAGGCTACACTTCGACAAAAGAATATGCTGAACTAGTATGGCCTATCGATATTCTTATTACACTGGTATGGGTTTCATTTGCTATTGTCTTCTTTGGCACAATCGTTAAAAGAAAGACTACGCATATTTATGTGGCTAACTGGTTCTTTGGAGCCTTTATTCTGACCATCGCTGTTCTACATTTGGTCAATAGTGCTGCTGTTCCTTATTCAATGACGAGTTCCTATTCTGCCTACTCTGGAGCAATCGATGCAATGGTTCAGTGGTGGTATGGTCATAACGCTGTAGGCTTTTTCTTAACGGCTGGGTTCTTAGGTATGATGTACTACTTTGTACCTGTCCAAGCTGGTCGGCCGGTGTATTCATATCGTCTATCAATTGTTCATTTTTGGTCTTTAATCGCCATTTATATGTGGGCTGGGCCTCATCACCTACATTATACATCGCTACCCGATTGGGCTCAAAATCTGGGTATGGTGTTTTCTCTGATTCTATTGGCACCTTCATGGGGTGGCATGATTAACGGCATGATGACCATGTCAGGCGCTTGGCATAAATTGCGTCAAGACCCTATTTTACAATTTATGATTGTTGCTCTGTCCTTTTATGGTATGTCGACCTTTGAAGGTCCGATGATGGCAATTAAAACAGTGAACGCTTTATCACACTATACCGATTGGACAATTGGTCATGTTCATTCTGGTGCCTTAGGTTGGGTAGCGATGATCTCAATTGGTACTTTATATTCTCTATTTCCAAGACTTTATGGAAAAGAGGGCATGTACAGTACGACATTGATACGTTGGCATTTTTGGATAGCTACAATCGGAGTGGTACTTTATATCACAGCAATGTGGATAGCAGGTGTAATGCAAGGCTTGATGTGGCGTGCTGTAAACGATGATGGAACATTAACTTATACCTTTGTTGAATCACTCGAAGCTACACGTCCTTACTACGGCGTTCGTTTGTTAGGTGGAGTCTTATTTTTAGTGGGGATGTTCATCATGCTTTATAACGTTTACAAGACGATTTCCGGCCCAACTAGTACCGATAAATCTATACCGGCAGTGGTTTAGAGAGGAATGGAATCATGAGTCATGAAAGAATAGAAAAAAATGTTGGTCTAATGTCAATTCTCATCATCGTTGCAATTAGTTTTGGTGGTTTAGCTGAAATTGTACCTTTGTTTTTTATTGCTGAAACGACTGAGCCTATCGAAGGGCTTGAGCCTTATCCTGCACTAGAGTTAGAAGGTCGCGATATTTACATCCGCGAAGGTTGTCATGTTTGTCATACCCAAATGATTCGACCTCTTCGTGCTGAGACAGAACGCTATGGTCCTTATACTGTCGCAGGCGAAGACGTCTATGAATATCCTTTTCTTTGGGGTTCAAAAAGAACCGGACCTGATTTATCAAGAATTGGTAAACGCTATAGTGATGAATGGCATAGAGTTCATTTGAATAATCCAAGAGACGTGGTACCAGAGTCTAATATGCCAGCCTATACTTGGTTAAATGGTGCCGTATTAGACGGCGAGCTGACAGGAGCAAAAATGACTGCTCTGAAATTTCTCGGTGTACCTTATAGTGATGAAGATATTGCGCAAGGGGGGGATTTGGTCAAAGGTAAGACAGAAATGGAAGCCTTGGTAGCTTATCTTCAAAGCCTAGGTAAAGAAATGAGAAATAGGTAAGACGATGGATATTAATATAATTAGAGGTATCACTACGATAATTTTATTGGTGTTATTCGTAGGTTTTTGTTTCTGGGCTTTTAGCAAAAAGAGAAACCAAGACTTTTCTGAAGCTGAACTATTGCCATTTGATAATGAGACAGTTGACAAAATAAAAGCAAAACGTGAGGACAGTAATCATGAGTGATTTCTGGAGTTGGTATATCATCATACTGGTGGTAATTAATATTGTAGGTTGTGGAGCATTACTATATTTCACTCGGAACTTAGATAGTGATGTCACTGAAGATGGTACAACCGGTCATGTCTATGACGGTATTAAAGAATACAATAAACCACTGCCTAGGTGGTGGTTATACCTGTTTTACCTAAGCATCCTTTATTCTATTGGTTACCTTATTGTGTATCCTGGAATGGGAAATTTTGCTGGTACTTTTGGTTGGACATCTGCTGGTCAACACCAAGAGGAAGTTGTTGCTGCTAAGGTGCATTATGGTCCACTATTTGCAAAATATGCCAAAACAGACATTGAAGAATTAATTGACGATGAAAAAGCGGTCATCATGGGACAACGTATTTTTGCTAATACCTGTTTTGCCTGTCATGGTTCAGATGCTCGTGGAGCTTCTGGTTATCCAAATTTAACCGATAATGATTGGTTATACGGTTCA
>JBLHLI010000102.1:0-7685 GCA_047618765.1 Enterobacterales bacterium
GCAGGGGTTGATATGGAGATGGCAGGCTGTGCCTATACTGATCATCTGCCTGAACTCATTGATGAAGGAAAGGTAAGCATCAATAAAATTGATACCATGGTTGCCAATATTCTTAGAGCAAAATTTCGTCTTGGATTATTTGATAATGCCTATACCAATCCTGATAAACTACCAGAATTAGCTAATCAAGAAGCACTTCAAGTTGCTAAATCTGCAGCCCTTGAAAGTGTGGTCATGCTTAAAAATGAACATTCAATATTACCACTGTCATCTACTGCTCTAAGTTCTATAGCGGTCATTGGACCTTTGGCCAATGATAAACATGAACAGTTAGGTACCTGGATCTTTGATGCTGATAAGGATTTAACCATTACAGGTTTGCAAGGAATTAACGATCTGGTGGGTGCTGAACTTGATGTGCGTTATGTTGCTGCGATGAAAACCTCACGTACTCATTCGACTGAACAATTTGATGAAGCGCTAAGCATAGCCTCTGATGCCGATGTAACGGTGTTATTTCTCGGCGAAGAATCTATTCTATCTGGTGAAGCTCGTTCACGAGCGGATATTGATTTGCCAGGAGCTCAAATAGAATTAGTCCGTAAAATTAGAGAAATTGGTAAACCGGTAGTTGCTGTCATTTTGGCTGGCCGACCATTAACACTTGGCAATATTATAGAGCACGTTGATGCAATCTTATATGCCTGGCATCCTGGTACTATGGGTGGACCTGCAATTGCTGATTTATTATTTGGTATACAATCCCCGTCAGGAAAATTACCCGTAACCTTTCCACATAAGGTTGGACAATTACCGATTTATTATAATCACAAACATACCGGTAGACCACCGACTCAAGAAGAGGTTGTCTATATCGATGACATACAACAATATGCTGAACATACATCCTTAGGCATGACATCATTTCATATAGATGCTAACTTTAAGCCTTTATTTCCTTTTGGTTATGGTCTGTCTTATGCCAATTTTGAATACCATAACATTCACCTTAGTGCATTTGAGCTAAACTTTGGCGATACATTAAAAGTCAGTGCCGAAGTGTTTAACAATAGTGATATAGATGCTGTTGAAATTGTGCAACTTTATATCAGAGACTTGGTGGGTAGCGTGACACGGCCGGTTAAAGAATTGAAAGGTTTTACACGTCAATCACTGAAGGCAGGTGAACGAAAAAGAGTACAATTTGAATTACATACTGATGATCTTGCATTTCATGGTCGTGACATGAAATTGAAGGCTGAATCTGGATTATTTCATATCTGGGTAGGTGGTAATTCTGATTCAGGGCTTTCCTCAGAATTTAGGCTTAATGAATAAGAGCCATAATACGATAAAAATACAATTAGAATAATAGAAGATTAATTCTTAAACTATAAGGTTAACAGCATGAATCAAAATACTTGGTATATGGTGCGGGTAGTAATGATAGTCGCGTTGGGTGGATTTCTTATGGGATTCGATGCGTCAGTTATATCAGGCGTTGTTGGTTTCATTGAAACTGATTTTAATTTAACAAAAATTGAACTGGGTTGGTCCGTTGCCTCCTTAACACTAACAGCAACCTTAGCGATGATGTTCGCAGGCCCACTCAGTGATCGTAAGGGACGTAAACCTGTACTGAAACTTGCAGCCTTATTATTCGCCGTCTCGGCTGTTGCATCGGCCTATGCCCCAAATTTTGTGATTTTTGTACTTGCTCGTATGTTAGGTGGTTTCGGTGTTGGTGCTGCATTGATCATTGCACCCATGTATATCGCTGAAATTGCTCCAGCAAATCTTCGTGGTCGTATGGTGTCATTTAATCAATTGAATATTGTAATTGGTATTTCAGTAGCATTTTTCAGTAACTTTTTAATTCTAAAACTAGGTCAATCAGATGCTGCTTGGGTTCAAACACTACAACTTGAAGAATCAGCATGGCGTTGGATGTTGGGAATAGAAGCTGTTCCTGCCGTTCTTTATTTTATAGCATTATTTTTTGTACCAGAAAGTCCTCGATGGTTAGCTATGAACCATAAGCCAACTGAAGCACTTGAGATACTTGAACAAGTGAGTGGCAAAGAACAAGCAAGAATTGATTTTGCAGCTGTTCAGGAAGGCTTATCTAACGACCAAAATAAACAAAAAGTTTCTATAAGACAGTTATTCTCACCGTCTATGAAATTGGTGATGACCATCGGAATTTCTGTGGCAATCTTACAGCAGTTAACGGGTATCAATTCAGTATTTTTCTACGCACCGATGATTTTTGAACAATCTGGTGTTGGCACCGATGCTTCTTTCATGCAGGCCATCTTAGTGGGTCTTGTTAACCTTGTATTTACCATTCTTGCTATGTTTTTAATTGATAAAATAGGAAGACGACCGCTACTTGGCATAGGATTAGCCGGTATTGCTATCTGTATGTTGTTATTGTCATATAGTTTCGGTGCTGCAACCTATACTTTGAATAAGAAAGCCATTGCATCTTTACCATCAGAAATCGCAATGGTGGCATCTCCATTAGAAGGCAAAAGCTACCACAGTGATATTGAATTTAGAGAAGCAGTGTCATCGGCCATTGGCAGTGAATTATTTCAACAACATGAAAGTCAATTAGTTAATGCTGCTATCAATATAAACCCTAAACTGGTATTGGCTAGTATTCTAGGTTTTGTAGCAAGTTTTGCTATATCGATTGGACCTGTAATGTGGGTATTGTTTTCCGAGTTATTCCCTAACACTTTACGTGGTCTAGCAATTTCATTTGTGGGTCTTATCAATTCCGCCGTTAGTTTTTTTGTACAGCTGGTATTTCCCTGGGAGCTTCAGAATATAGGCAATTCCATGACCTTTTTAATCTACGGATTAGTGGCTATATTCGGCCTAGTATTTGTTATGCGAATACTACCAGAGACCAAGGGTAAATCTCTTGAGGAACTGGAAACCATCCTCGTGAGAACATGACATGATTAAATGTTTAAAACTGAAAACTTATGTGAATAACAAATCATTATTTATAGCGATATTAGCACTCGCATTATCGGCTGTTACTGTGTCGGCTAATGAGAGTGCTAAAGTTGAAAACAATACACCTATAAAAGTTGAAATTAAAAAAAATGGAAATGCTTATCAACTTTATCGCGATGGCAAACCCTATGAAATAAAAGGTGCCGGACTTGAGTTTGGTGACATGAAATCATTTGCTGAACATGGTGGTAATTCAATTCGCAATTGGACCACTGATAATGGTGTTGAGAGTACCCTTGATATTCTTGATAGAGCATTGGCGAATAATGTCACTGTTGCCCTTTGTTTATCAATGGGTAAAGAAAGGTGGGGATTTGATTACAATGATAAAGAAGCCGTTGCCAAACAATTACAAAAAGTACGTGAAGAAGTCTTAAAATATCGAAACCATCCGGCCCTATTAGCATGGATAATAGGTAACGAATTAAACTTAAGTTATACCAATTCCAAAGTTTACGATGCTGTAAATGATGTTTCAAAAATGATCCATGAGATTGATCCTTATCATCCAACAACAACCACAACTGCAGGACTTGATAATAAAGTTCTCCATGACCTGACAACAAGAGCAAGTGATCTTGATTTTGTTAGTTTTCAAGTCTATGGAGAGTTGGCTATATTACCGGACTTTATTGAAGAAAATGCTTATAAAAAACCTTTTGCTGTAACTGAATGGGGCGCCATAGGTTATTGGGAAATGGAAAAAACCAGTTGGGGTGCACCTTATGAAATGCACAGTACTGCAAAAGCTAAAGTCTTTCTTGAGGGTTACCTCAATAAATTAAAGCCGCTGTCTAATCAATTAATTGGTTCCTATGTTTTTCTCTGGGGACAAAAACAGGAACGAACGCCAACCTGGTTTGGTTTATTTACCGAAGCGGGTGATAAAACTGAAGCTGTTGATGTGATGCATTACATTTGGAATGGAAAATGGCCTGACAATCGAGCGCCACAATTGCGCTCTATTCATCTCGATGGAAAAATTGTCAGTGATAATATCACCTTACAACCTGGGCAAGACTATATAGCTGATGTGGATGCGTACGATTATGAAAACGATAAGCTTAGCTATTCATGGCTGGTAAAACCTGAAAGTCAAACTGATCTAGTCGGCGGAGATTTTGAAAAATCAATTAACAATTTAAAAAGCTCTGTTAAAAGTCCAACCGTTAAGCAAACGATTATCACAGCAGCAAAGGAACCCGGCGCCTATCGTTTATTTGTTTATGCCTATGATGGTAAAGGCCATACAGCACATGCCAATATTCCGTTTTTTGTTAAAGAGAAATAGTCGACATTAGAGCGGTTCGCTGTTGTTTTTTATGTTGTTGTATATGTTGGCAATGGACCTGTTGAATCACGAAGTTTTATGGTGGTTTTAATCATATTAGGTCTGTTTTTTGCTGGTCGAGATCGTACTTTGTCCATGAGTATTTCTACCGCTCTTTCAGTCATGGAGCAAACCGGTTGTCGTATTGTTGTCAGCGTAGGATATATTTGTTGTGAAAGAGGAATATCATCAAAGCCCGCCACTGAAAGTTCTTCGGGTATCTTAATTCCTGCTTTATGGGCGTAATATAAAACACCGGTTGCCATATCATCATTGGCAACAAAAATAGCTGTTGGTGGATTCTTGCCGATAAGTAATTTCTCGGCACATAGTTCTCCTGAGTGGAAAGAGTTATCACCTTCCTTAACCAAGCTTTTAAGATACTTTATACCTGATTTTTTAAGACCATTTTCATAACCCTTTAGACGGTTTTTTAATGCTTTATGATCACAATGTCCAGTAATAAAGGCAATTCTTTTATGTCCTAGTGATGCTAAATATTCTGTCATATTGGCACAGGCTTCTTGGTCATTAGTGACCACTGAAAATGATGAGTCCACCTTATCATTTGGCGAAATTCTTACCATTGGAGTACCTGTTTGTTTAATCTTATTCACCAGTGAGGTTAAATCTGATAAAGGTGGTGCGAGTATCACTCCATCGATACGCGAATTACTAATCAGTGATAGAATTTCTGTATCAAGGTTTTTGTCAGTGTAATCACAGGGACGGATAAGGAGATCATAATTCTCTGATTTACAAACCCTTAAGGCACCCTGTTGAAGATTGATTATATAATTTGAACTTGGGTTATCATAGAAACTGGGATCATCGTATAACAGTGCAATAAGATAGGAGCGATTTGATGCAAGATTTCGAGCCGATGGATTTGGTCGATAATTGAGTTCTTTTATAGCTTTATTAACACGTTTCGCGGTTTCTTCGCGAACATTAGGTTCTTTATTAACGACTCTGGAAACAGTCTTTATAGACACAGAAGCTAATAGAGCAACGTCGTCAATATTTGCTATTTTCAATTAAATTCACCTTATAATTATATAAAAATAATATCATCCATGAACTTAGTATGATTCATGATATCTTTTTATTTAATTATAAGATAGTTAGTTAAAGTAATCTATAAAATAACCTGATTAGTTACTGATTATAATTAGGCTGACAGGCGTTGAAAAGCTAATTCGCGAGCACGTTCATCGGGTATGAAATTTAGAGCTTTAATCGCAGCAGCTATTTTTATTCGAGTCTTTTCCCGTACATAAGGTTTAGCATTTATTACCCTTGAAACTGTTGTGATAGAAACGCCAGCCATTTCTGCTACTTCATTGATGGTAATGTTTTTCATTGTTTTCATTGTTTTGATCCCTTTGTGGTCTGAGCTTAGCAATTAATGATTTGTAGAACTGGATGACACCAATTTACTAGGTTAAGCATAAATCATCAAATGATAATAATTTTAGTAATAGGTGAATTTAATTCACCTGAGACCAGTTTGAAATTGCTATTCAAACAATGATGATGCAACAGTTTTTACAGATGATAAAAGAGTACCTAGGTTGATTAGTCATCTGTCTTTTGTAAGGGCTAATGAAAGTCAATGTGCATTTTGCTCACTCGAACACCTAATGTACTAATATGGTGCGTTTTTTTAGCAGTGAAGCTAAATACGCACCATTTTAGACAGCTTATGACTTCAAGCATCAGGGTTTTTACACTATTTTTCTGGCACTTATATTGCATTCTTCAATTGTTTATCTATCAAAAAAGGACTTTCTAAATGCAAGCTCTAGCATCTGTTCGTGGATTGAGGACATTTTGTGTTGCAGCACAATGTCTTAGTTTTAAAAAAGCTGCTGAACATCTTTTTTTAACCCCCTCAGCAATTAGTCATCAAGTTAAGCAATTAGAGGAGCAATTAGGTTTAAGTTTATTTGAAAGATTGAATCGTTCAATAGAGCTAACCGCTGTTGGCAAGAGGTTTTATAAAGTTATATGGCCACTGATGTCTCAGCTTGATTCGATTGTTAGCGATTTCAATAAATCTGAAGAAAATACCTCCATAACATTGACTATGCCTGAATTTTTTGCGAGTGAAGTTTTTGTTCCTAGACTCAGAGAATGGACAGAAGATAATCAAGAGATAGATCTTAAATTAGAGACTGTAAAAGCAGATAATCTATCAATTAAACCCAGCGATCTTTCGATTATATTATCTAATGGTGTTCCTACTGCTAATATTGTCCATGAACTCTTTCAAATTCGTTATGTACCTGCTTGTAATAAGCAACTGTGGGAAAAGTGGTCTGAAGAAGGCTATGAAGCACTAAACTCAGTACCACTTATTGTTCACCAAATGAGACCCTGGGCGTGGCATCGATGGGCAGATAAAGCGAATGTTGGAGAGTTTAATCCACCTCAAATTATCCAACTCGACTCCATGTTTGCCGTTGCTAGAGCTGCGCAAAAAGGAATGGGTATTGCACTAATACCAATGCCAATTAGTGCTTCATGGTTTGAAGAAAAACTCTTATTCAAGTTATTTGAGCATGATTTAGAAACTAATGACCGTTATTTCCTGATTCAAAATGAACAGGCACAGAACCCTCAAGCACTTTCAAAGTTTGTGGAATGGGCAAAAGAAACCTTTCAAGATTATAAGTGAATATTTATCACCCGTGAATGAGATTCTTCTCGTTTGTCAGATTGATTGACTAAAGTTAAATTGATTCTGCTTACAACGAAAGCTCAACCCAAACGAGGAAGTCTATTATGAAAACAACATTAATAAAATCATGTCTTGTGATGCCAGTGCTGCTATTGAGCGTAACAAGCGTAGGGGGAAGTTAACCCTTCAAAATTTACACTAGCAATTATTAAAGATGCAACGGGTACAACTGATATTCTAAAAGGTAAATATCAGGAAGGTCTAACTAAACTAGCCAAGCTAAAATATAGAAGAGATTTAAAATTTAATCTGGCAATGGGTAATTGTGTTGCTAATATTATGATTGACAAATATGACCAAGCTATAACGTTCTGTGATAAAGCAATTCAAACAGTAAATGAAGAAACCTATCTTCAGTCGATTGCTCATAGTAATCGTGGTATAGCTCGCTTCAAAGCAGGTGATATTGATGGTGCATTAGTTGATATGAAATTAGCTGATCAGCTCGATGATACCCGATTATTGACAGTAACTTAAATGTCTTAAAATTAAAGATAAAGCCTATTCAATCTACTAAGCTGTAAGTAGCAAGTGAATGATAGATGTGATCACTTCTGAAGGTACTTCTTCACTATAGAACGT
>JBLHLI010000103.1:0-7587 GCA_047618765.1 Enterobacterales bacterium
ACTCAGCAGCTTCAAACTCACCGCGATTCAGTTTTTCCCAAAACTGTTTGTACTCAGGACTGCCTTTTAATGACTCTTCAGCAAACATACTGTGATGCTTACCTTGTATTTCATCGAGTGTATATCCCATAGCATTACAAAAATTATCATTGGCTGTAATTATAATACCGTCCATATCGAACTCAATAACTGCCTGGACTTTATTAATTGCGTCTTGCTTAGCTCTTAACTCTTGTTCCGCTTCATTATTGGATTTGAAGAAACTCATTATTTTAGCTTTCATGGAAATTCCAACCTCGACTTGTACGTGAATTAGCACTTTTAACATTAAAAGTGCATAAGAAAATAAAGATAGATATAAATCATTCTTACTGGAGTCTAGCCAAGGATTTGTAGAGTGCAAGAAAAAAAGGGAAATTAATTTATGTAAGAAAGAGATGTTAATTTCAAGGAGTTAACAACACTACTTTACTAAGTTCATTTGACGACAGGAATTCTAACGTTTTTATTTAGTGGCTAACTTTTCTATTCTATTTGACCATTTCAAATCAACATCAGCAGAGACGGTTTGAGAGTTCGATTCAGGGTTTTCTTTGAATTCTATACTAAAGGCATGTAAGAACAATCTATCTGTAAAAGGTGATACATTATCTACGTCATATCGTGAGTCACCACAAATAACATGACCAGAAGCTGCACAGTGAACCCTTATTTGGTGAGTTCTTCCTGTCTTGGGTGAGGCTTCTATTAAACTACTATCAGTATAAGTATCGAGAACTTTAAAATAAGTTAATGATGGTTTGCCAGCTTCTGATACAACAGTAATTTTCTCTCCAGATGTTATATTTGATTTTTCTAAGGCAAGGGATACTTTTTTAAGAGTTTTTGGCCAATGACCTGCAACTACGGCATGATAAGTCTTTTTAATTGTGCGTTCACGGAACTGAAGCTGCAAATAACGCAGTGTACTTCTTCGCTTAGCGATTAATAGACAACCGGATGTATCGCGGTCAATTCGATGCACTAATTCCAAATATTTTTGTTCTGGCCTTAAACTACGCATAGCTTCGATTACACCAAAGCTGAGTCCTGAACCACCATGTACTGCTATACCAGAGGGCTTATTGAGTACAATTAAACGCTCACTTTCATAAACTATGCATGATTCAAGACGTTTAACATCATTAAGTGATGCAGAAGGCCCCTCTTCTCTTTTCTTCTGATAAACAGGTGGAACTCTAACTTGATCATCAGCTTGTAAACGATAAGGAGGTTTAATGCGACCGCCATTAACACGAACTTCGCCTTTACGAAGCATTTTATAGATACGAGTTTTAGGAACATTTTTTAAATAGTTCAACAAAAAGTTATCAATACGTTGATCAGCCTGATCAGCGTCTATGATTAATTTTTGGACTGTCGTGTGTTCGATCTCTACATCTGTCATGGCGCGGATACTATCATTAAATAGATGTTTTTGTTAAAAATTAAAGTATTCTGCTCTATATTAATCATTAAAGGAGGTTTATAGCTTCATATAACAAAAGTAAATTGCCGCTGCCGTCTTAATACTGTTATAGTGCATGCTGAATTATTGAGAAATAGTCCAATATTCATCCATGCCTTAGAACGATAAACTCTTTACCTTAGTAAATAATATAATTGAGAGAGAGTCATTAATCTTGTTTCATAGAATACTTGAAACAATTTTATTCATTTCGTTAGCTACTTAATTCAGCTAACTTTGTGTTAAAAAAAGGCATAAAAATTTACAGCGATAGTTTTAAAGAGCCTATTAAAAATTTATTTAATAGCACTATAACTATTAGATTATATGCAACCACTGTGACTGACAATAGCTGACACAGGGTGGAGTTCCAGCAAAAAGCTGGTTAAAGAAATGAATTTTTTTGACTGCAATTAGTGCCGTCGAACAATTATTTAAGCCAATGTAGATGTCAAAATTAGTGTTTTAAACACTAGTTCGTATGGCAAAATACATTAACTAAAGAACTTAACTTGTTGATTCAAATGACAATAATAAACACAGAATTAAAATAAAACGTAAAGACAAGTCTCTGGCTTGTTTTAGATCTGTTACTATTATTATCACTCACTCTTCCCACCGCCATTGCTAGTCACCTATGACTGAGTAATAAAAAAATGAAAAGAATGTTAGTAAATGCAACCCAGACAGAAGAGCTGCGCGTTGGAATGGTCGATGGTCAAAAACTTTATGACCTAGATATAGAAGTCCCTGGTAGAGAACAAAAGAAAGCCAACATCTATAAGGGAAGAATAACTCGAGTAGAACCATCCTTAGAAGCTGCTTTTATCGATTATGGCGCTGATAGACATGGTTTCCTTCCCGTTAAAGAAATTGCCAGAGAATATTTCCCTGATGGTTACCATGTCAAAGGACGTCCGAATATTAAGGATGTGATCAAGGAAGGCCAAGAAATTATTGTCCAAATTGATAAAGAAGAAAGAGGCAATAAGGGTGCAGCCCTAACCACTTTCATCAGCCTAGCTGGTAGTTATTTGGTACTCATGCCTAATAACCCTCGAGCTGGCGGCATCTCACGTCGCATTGAAGGTGAAGAACGTTCTGAGCTAAGAGCAACTTTAAATAGTGTTAAAGTTCCTAATGGAATGGGATTAATCATCAGAACAGCCGGAGTTGGACGAGTATCCGAAGAATTACAATGGGACATGTCAGTATTAGAACAGTTATGGACCGCTATTAAAAAAGCAGCATCAGAACGAACTGCCCCCTTCTTAATTCATCAAGAAAGTGATGTTGTTATAAGAGCAATTCGTGATTATTTACGCCCAGATGTTGGTGAAATTTTAATCGATACACAAGAAGCCTTTGACCGTGCAAAAAAACATGTCGAGTTAGTAAGACCCGATTTTGTAAATCACATCAAGCTTTATAAAGATGAGATCCCTTTATTTAATCGCTATCAAATTGAATCGCAAATAGAGAGCGCTTTTCAGCGTGAAGTACGTCTACCTTCTGGTGGCAGCGTAGTTATTGATCCTACAGAAGCGTTAATCTCTATCGATATCAACTCATCGAAAGCGACTAAGGGCAGTGATATCGAAGATACTGCTCGCAACACCAATAAAGAGGCTGCTCAAGAAATTGCTCGGCAACTTCGACTTAGAGACATAGGGGGACTAATTGTTATTGATTTTATCGATATGCACCATTCCCGTAATCAAAGAGAAGTTGAAAACGTCTTACGCGAGGCACTAAAACATGACCGAGCTAGAATTCAGGTAGGTCGTATATCACGCTTTGGCTTATTAGAAATGTCTCGTCAGCGACTAAGACCATCACTTGGCGAATATAGTAATCTAGTTTGTCCACGTTGTAGTGGTGTTGGTAATATTAGAAACATTGAGTCTTTAGCACTTTCAATATTGCGCTTGATCGAAGATGAATCAATGAAAGAAAGTACTGGCCAAATTGAATGTATTCTACCTGTTGAAGTAGCGACCTTTTTATTAAATGAGAAACGACGAACAATTCAACGCTTAGAAAAGAGACAACAAACAAGAGTTATCGTAGTTCCTAACCCTTATATGCAAACGCCGCATTATGAAGTCAGAAGACTTCGAACAGGCGAAGAAAGTGATACAGTAAGCTACGAAATGGCTGTTCAGCCTGAATTTGATAGCAGCATTGCTAGTGAAGCTGAGAAAATTAGAACTTCTGTTGATACTCCCGCAGTTTCGATGGTTGCACCAGCAGCACAAATGCCTATTGTTGCACAGAAGAAGATTGCCGAAAAAGCCAATGCAAAATCTAATGAACCAGGTTTAATTACCAAGCTATTGCAATTTTTTGGTATCGGAAAGAAAGCTGAAAAGCCTCAACCTCGTGGACATCAGAATCAGCAACGAGGTCGTGGAAGAAACCCAAGGTATCGTGGTAAGAATCAGAATCGTAATACTCCAAATAAGAATCAACAAAATAGAAATCAACAAGGTGATGATGCTCAACAAAAGCAAAATCCTAATCAGAGGAAGGCTCAAAACCCTAATCAGAATGATAAGAATGCAGCTACTAAGCCGCAGCACCCAAGAAATCCTAATCAGAATCGCAAGCCACAGCATAAGAAACCTGAGGATAAAGTTGATTCAGCCGTAGCAACTGAGGAAAATAAAGCACCTGCGCCTAAGCCTGTACATAAGCCAAGACCTCAGCGAAAGCCACGTAATCAGAGACGTCCAAATAACGAAACACAAGTTGTGACAGAAGCTCAGAATACACCGGTTACTGAAGCGGTAAATAATCCAACGACTCCAGCGGCTGAAACTAAATCAGTAGAAGCTAAATCAGTAGAAACTAATTCTACCGACTCGACTACTACAGAGCGTCCAGAAAGAAAATCATCACGACACCCTGCTCGTCGTAGAACACGTCGTCCTGCAGGAACTCAGAGTGATACTCCTGAAGCTCAAGCTAATGATAACGTTGCAACTCCTGAAATTAAAAGCAGTGAGCCAAAGGTTGCTGAAAAAGAGGTTTTTGTTACTAACGAGGAAGCTTCAAAAGCGGAAGCGCCTGTAAAAGCGCCTCGTAAACAAGCTAAACCAAGAGCTAAAGCTAAAGAAGCAGTACAAACTACTGTATCTGATATAGCCCAAGCTGCTCCTGCTATAGTAGAAACGGCTAAAGCAGCTGATAAACCGGCACCTAAAGCTAGAAAGCCTAGGAAGCCTGTATCTTCAACTGCAAAAGCTACTGCTCCAGTTGCAGCGCCCGCAGCAGCACCGAAATCTGTTGCGCCAGTTAAAGCTAAGGTAGAAGCACCTCTAGTCCCTGCTGATGCAAAAGAACAGTCAAAGCCTGTTGCTAAAGCTGCACCGGTGAAGAAGGCAACATCGTCGTCAGCGAAAGCTGCTGCGCCAGCTGCTGCGCCTGCTACTGCTCCTAAACCGGTACCTGTTGCTAAAAAGGTTGCATCAAAGCCTGTCGCTAAAGAAGCTGTTAAAGCTCCTGCTCCTGCAAAAGCAAAAGTTGCCCCAACTGCAGCACCTGCATCTGCTCCTGCATCTGCTCCTGCATCTGCTCCTGCATCTGCTCCTGCATCTGCTCCAAAAGCAGCTCCAAAAGCAGCTCCAAAGAGTTCAACTGAAGATTAAGTTTTAGCAAGTCAGAAACTAAAAAGCCGGAATAGATTATTCCGGCTTTTTTATTTGTGTTGTACTGTGCTGAAATAAATTGTCACTTTGGATACATAATCACAAGACAGAACAACCAATTCCAGGAACGTTATTCCTCTTGAAAAAATTCAAACCTTAAGAAGCTTTATAGAATTGAGTGTTATCAAGCTACGGCTCATTAAATTACAAATTATGCTCTACTCTTATGTCACAAAGTAATTGTCGGCAGGCAAGGTTTATCATTTCAAAAACATTCTCAAAACCGTTATTGCCTCCGTAATAGGGATCGGGAACTTGCTCTAGCTCTTTATTTGAATGATAGTTTAATAAAAGCTCAACTTTATCAAGGTGTTCAGTTGGGCAATCTGCTGTTAAATTATGTAAATTTGCATAATCCATAGCCAATATATAGTTTTGATTGATGAAGTCATTTGTTTGAACTTTTCTCGCTTTGATACTGGATATATCAACACCCTTGTCTATAGCCGTCACACAGGCTCGTTGATCAGGTGATTCACCAACGTGATAACCAGTGGTTCCTGCTGATTCAATGATAAACTTATCTGATAAATTAGCTTCATTGACAATTTGCTGAAAGACACCATGGGCTGTTGGTGAACGACATATATTGCCCATGCACACAAAAAGTACTTTTATTGGTTTCATACTGTTCTCTATAGGTTGATTTATATTGTAATAATCGAAACCTTGGAATAATAAACACTATGTCTGATCTAAGCAATGTTCACCAATAGCCATTACTTAGGCTGTAATCATCAAACAAAGGTAGCTATTCGAATAGTTATTACTTATTCAGTTATAAGATTAAAGAAAGATTGATATTGGTTGGAGTTTTTTTATATTAAATAACTTTTGGCTAATTAGTTCAACTAGCTTTAAAATATCTTTATTCAAATTTATATTTCAAATTGTTGTTAATAAAGGATCAGACTATGGAGTTACTCACTACTCAGACTAACGTTGTAGAATTAATTCAACTTTCTTTGGCACCTGTTTTCCTTATTGTGGGTATTGGTCAAATGCTCAATGCGGTTACCGGTCGATTGGCGAGAGTGATTGATCGGGCACGCTGGTATGAGAATAGAAACTCTGATAAAAGCATCAAGTTAACAGAACAAGAGTGCGACGAAATGAGAGCGTTAAAGAGACGAATGAAGTATGCCAATTGGGCAATTACTTTTTTAACTGGCTCAGCGGTTATTATTTGCTTAGACGTGTCTTTATTATTGCTAAACGGTCTTATTTCAATATCATTAGATACAGTAATTCTTTCCTTATTCATGTTAAGCCTAGCATCTTTGACAGCAGGTTTAATCTGTTTTTTTATGGAAGTCAGTATCGCTACAGCTTCTCTTAAAATGATTGATTTTGATTAGCTTTAAGCTATGTACAATTTGATTTTATAGACCCATATATTAATACTTATAACCAAGGTGAAGTCTGGTGCAACATGGACGGTCTAGTCATTAATAATATTGACGAGAAGGCCGGGGATCCAGAAATGTACATCCCTAGATACCTAACGATTAACCCAGATTTAGAAGACGGCATTCTCAGCGGTATATTGAAGCAAATAAAAGAGACTCTCTATAAAACCGGTAAAGTTGGCTATTGGGCAGTTTTGGAAAACAAATTCCTTCAAGGAAATTTAAATAGACGTCATTTAATGGCTATATCATCAATGACTTCTTGGGCTGAATTAGATGATGGTATGAAATTATCACAGTTAACAAAGAAATGAGAGGCATGTAAATGCCTCTCTAATAACCCGAATTAAAGGTCAGCCTATGCTGGCCTTTTTTTATGACAAGGTTTTAAGTATTTTGATTAAGCCATTTATGTACTTATTAAATTATTAAAGGCTAGGAGTATGTTGAATATTTGAATATCTCAACTATTATTCAAGTAGCTATAACTTGTCAACTGAGTGATAAGAGAATTCTCATTCGATTTATATTTAATTTTAGGAGCAGTAAATGAGTGATACAGTGTTTGAAAAAATTGGTGGTTATGCTGCAGTGAATGCAGCTGTAGATATTTTTTATCGTAAAGTATTATCAGATAGTACAATTTCAGGTTTTTTTGATGATGTAGAAATGGATGAACAGATTGCTAAGCAGAAAAGATTTTTAGTGATGGCATTTGGTGGACCCAATCATTACACAGGTAAAGGTTTACGTACCGCTCACGCACCGTTAGTAGCAAAAGGATTAGGCGAAGCACATTTTGCTGCAGTGGCAGGCCATCTACAAGCTACTCTAGAGGAATTAGGTGTTCCTGCTGACCTAATAGGTGAAGTGATGGCTATTGCTGGAAGTACTCATGATGATGTACTTTGCCTGTAATTACTTAGAGTAACTCTATTGCTATTTGATAATAGGACATTCC
>JBLHLI010000104.1:0-7563 GCA_047618765.1 Enterobacterales bacterium
TAACGATATTAAAGATTCCAATATGCTTGCAGCCGAAATGACGAAGACTCTTTTAAAGCACGACAAGCATTTTAATATGCGATTTACCGGAGGTCAGGAACAACAAAGGGTAAGACAAAGAAGTCATGCATCAAATGAATCTGATCCTTACGCTGCGTTGAGACGTAGAAACTTTGGTTATTCTGAAGTAAAGCTTCTTCCTGGTAATGTTGGTTATATAAAACTAAATGAATTTGCAGATATTCAAGGAGCTATTGAAACTGCTATAGGTGCTCTTAAGTTTATCGAGAATACAGATGCTGTGGTTTTTGATTTGCGTGAAAATACGGGTGGTGCTCCATCAATGGTACAGTTTCTAATAAGCCACTTTCTTCCCTCTGGTGGTGAAACTCTGATCAATACCTTTGTCTCAAGAGATCGTGAATATCCAAGAGAAATGTGGTCGTTGAATACCCATCCAGTAGGCAATAGACCAGAAGTACCACTTTATATTCTTACAAGTGGCAGCACAGGATCGGCTGGTGAGGCTTTTCCATACCATCTTAAGGCAATGGGCAGAGGAACAGTAGTTGGCGAGACAACCTATGGTGCAGGCAACCCTGGTCATCCATTTGCATTAGATGGAGAGAATTATAGTTTATTCATTTCTACTGGCGGTGCTAGAAACCCTATTACCCATACCAACTGGGAAGGAACTGGTGCTATTCCAAATATTGATGTTAGTGCTGAATTAGCACTTGATACGGCTTTGGTTGATATTTATAAGAAGCTAGGAGAATCTAACGAAGATCCCATCCAGAAAATGTCACTTGACTGGGCAACTGAACTTTTATCTATAAAATTAAATCCTGTTGTATTGTCAGAAAAAGACATGCAACGTTACCAAGGAGTATTTGGTTCGCGTAAAGTCTATGTAGAAAATGGAGAACTTTTGTATCAGCGTGAAGGAGCTTCAGTTTTACATTTGGTCCCATTAGGCAATGACCGGTTTGCTTTTTCTGAAAGTGATAATTACCGAATTGTCATTAAAGCTGATACCAATGGTAAGGCAGAAACCATGACTTTACATATTTCAGATGGACAAGTTATCAATAATCCAAAAGCTAGTTAAAATTATTGGTGATATCAGCTACAATTCTAGGAACTTACAATAAACTAGATAAATAGAGTGGCATAGATGACAAAATTTCCAATATTAATTACCGGAGCCAATAGAGGGCTCGGGCTTGAAATGGTAAAAAGTTACCTTAACGATAATCATCAGGTCATTGCTGCTTGTCGAGAGCCAGAAAATGCAACGGAGTTGTCAGATCTTCAGTCTGACCATAAACAGCAACTAGATATAATAGCTCTTGATGTTGGCTCTGCTCGGCAACGTCAGGCTCTGAGTGAAAAATTAGCTGAAACTCCTCTTGATATGTTGATATCAAACGCAGGAGTCTATGGCAGCCGTAATCAAATTTTTGGTAAAATAGATGAAGATGCCTGGCTAGAAACCTTTAAGATTAATACCGTTGCCCCTTTGATCTTGTCACAGTTATTGCTCCCTAATTTATTAAAAGGCAATCATAAAACTATTGCTATGCTTAGTAGTAAGATGGGTTCTATTGATGATAATACTTATGGCCGTGCTTATATATATCGAAGTTCAAAGAGTGCACTTAATTCTGTGGTGAAAAGCATGTCGATAGATTTAAAGGATGATGGCGTTAGGGTACTGGCATTACATCCTGGCTGGGTGAGAACCGATATGGGTGGAGCCGATGCACTGATTGATGCAGAAGAATCCATTGCCGGATTAAGACAAACTATGGACAGAAAAGATTTAAGCGATTCAGGGCGATTTTTTGCTTATGACGGTGTTGAACTTCCTTGGTAAAACTTGTTAATTAAAACCTGCTTACCAAAATAAAATAAATAGTACCACTAGAGAGAGTATCCCTAAGATTGCATCGAACAGACCAAAGTGATCAGAGGGATATTTATCTTCTTCAAACACCAGATGTTCAATGGGTGTTTGGGTATTTGATTTCTTACCGTGGCATTCATTTGTTTGATGCTTAGCTTTTAGTTTATGATTTACTCTCTGTCGATGATTGGCTCTCTTTTTATGTTCAGCTATTGATTGTTGATCTGCCCTTGAGAGTAAGCTGTATTGGAAAGTATATTCAAGTTCATCATCTTCTTGCAAAACACTTTCTTGTAACAACTCATCTTCCAAAAAGTCATAGCCGGCGATATTCATCATCTTGATTTTCCTTTTCAAAATTATGTTGAAATAACTAAGTAATAAGATTATTGTATGCAGGTAATTGTATGTAGTTTATAACTACATGTATATGGTGACTACATAGACAGGTCGTATTTTCAGGCAGTGTCGCTTTTTCAAGCATGTTGCTTTAATAATGTTATTTTGAGAAAACCATTTAAGGAAAACTATTGATGCCGTTAAACAGTTCAATGCCAGCAATCAAATGGGACTTGTTACTTCGCTATCGGCTTATTGAAATCATCTGTTTCTGGGAGGGGCGTCTCACCACTAATCATTTACAAAATGCCTTTAAAATTGGTCGTCAGCAAGCTTCTAAAGATATCAATGTTTATAAAAAAGCCTATCCAGGAAATTTAGAGTATGACTTACAATTAAAGGGTTATCGCCCAACAACTGACTTTACTCCTATTTATACCAAAGGCACTGTTGATGAGTATCTACATTTGTTAAAAACAAGTATGGATCTGGGGCAGCGCTATGTTGATACCTTTCTTCCCCAGGCAAATACTGAAGTGATCCTGCCCATTAGTCGCGGTGTGACTCCTGAAATATTGCGTCCCGTTATTCAGGCCTGTCGTGAGAATCGTCGATTGGATATTAAGTACGTATCCTTGTCATCTCCTGAGCAAACTGAGGAGCGACTAATTTGTCCACATACATTGGTCAATAGTGGCTTTAGGTGGCATGTACGGGCTTATTGTGAGAAGAATCAGCAATATCGTGACTTTGTATTGAGTCGCATGGAAGGCATTCCTGAGGTTGAGGATGAAGCTGCCTATACCATAGAAGAGGACGAAGCTTGGAATACCGAGGTTGAATTGATTATAAAGCCTCATCAAGGTCTCACTAAGGCACAAAAAAGAGTTATTGAGAAAGACTATTCAATGCAAGATGGTGAACTTGTAGTCACCACGAGAGGTGCCTTGGTTGAGTATATGTTACAAATATTACACATTGATAAGCAAACAGATAAACGACCAGCAGTGCAACAACAAGTTGAACTAGCTAACTTTAATGATGTTAAACGTTGGTGTTTTGGTGGATAAAATGAGGATTAATTACTAATGAATATACTAGGTGAAGGTCACCTTTCAAAAATGCCCGTTAAGCTGTCTGAAGCTGAGGCTGGACAGGTTTCATATCAGTTACAACTTGGTGATGAACTTATCGAGTTGAATCAATATATTGGACAAAAAATTCAAATTAAATTTGCAGGGCAAATCAACTGTAAGCATTGTGGGCGGAAAAGTAAAAAAAGTTTTTCCCAAGGTTACTGCTATCCCTGCTTTTCAAAGTTGGCTCAATGTGACCGCTGTATGATGAGTCCTGAAAACTGTCACTTTCACCTAGGCACCTGTCGAGAGCCAGAATGGGGAGAGCAGTTTTGTTTTCGCAGCCATTATGTTTATTTAGCTAATTCATCTGGTGTGAAAGTCGGTATTACCCGTGGGACCCAGATCCCAACCAGGTGGATTGATCAAGGGGCTATTCAAGCTTTACCCATTTTTAAGGTCGCCAGTCGTTATCAATCGGGGTTAATTGAACGTGTTATCGGAGAGCAGGTCAGTGATAAAACAAACTGGCGAGTGATGCTCAAAGGTGGAGTTGGGGAAATTGACTTAATGGCGGAGCGTGATCGTTTATTTGAGATCTGTTATGAAGGCATTGAGGAAATTCAGCAAGAATTTGGATTACAAGCGATTCAACATCTATATGAGGCGGAAGTGGTCAATATTGACTATCCAGTTCTAAATTACCCTCTTAAAGTAACCTCACAAAATCTAGATAAAACACCCATTGTTGAAGGTGTTCTACAGGGAATTAAAGGACAATATCTAATTCTTGATACAGGGGTGATCAATATTCGGAAATTTAGTTCTTATCACGTTGAAGTATCAGCAGGTGAATAATTACTTTGCTGATGAACTGAGCATATGTTAATTGAGCACTAGTCATTATTTAAGTTTTAGATTAGAATTCGCACAATTTAGTTCTTAAGCTAGTTGTTCTTACAACTAGAGGTTAATGGTTATGTCTAATATCGTTATATGTGCTCTTTATAAATTCGTGCGTTTAGAAAATTTTTCTGAATTAAAGGAACCCCTTCAGGAAAAAATGTTAGACCTAGAAATAAGAGGCACATTATTGCTAGCCGATGAAGGGATTAATGGGACAGTTTCTGGCACGAGAGAATCTATAAACTCACTTCTCGAGTATCTCAATGCTGACGAACGGCTCAACGGCATTGTCCATAAAGAATCTTTCACGGCTGAACAACCCTTTAATCGAACCAAGGTTAAGCTGAAAAAAGAAATTGTCACTATGGGTATTCAGGGTATTGATCCGAAGAAAGTTGTAGGTACCTATATTAAACCTGAAGATTGGAATGAACTGATTAGTGACCCTGATGTTACCTTAATTGATACGCGCAATGATTATGAATATCAGGTTGGCACTTTTAAAAATGCAGTAAACCCTAATACTGAAACCTTTCGTGAATTCCCCGATTATGTAGCCCAGAATCTCGATAAGAAGATACATAAAAAAGTTGCTATGTTTTGTACTGGCGGAATACGTTGTGAAAAATCTACGGCTTATATGTTAGAACAAGGCTTTGAGGAAGTTTATCATCTTCAAGGTGGCGTATTAAAATACCTTGAGAAAGTACCTGCAGAAAATTCCTTATGGGAAGGCGAGTGTTTTGTTTTCGATGAAAGGGTAACTGTTGACCATGAATTGCAACCTGGTACTTATAAACAATGCCATGCTTGTCGATTACCGATAACTGACCAAGATATGCTGGATACTAAGTATCAAGCGGGAGTTAGTTGCCCTTCTTGTTATGATAGTGTCACACCTGAGGCAAAACAGCGTTTTGCAGAACGTGAAAAGCAAATGCAATTAGCCAAGCTTCGAGGTGAATCTCATCTTGGTGCTGGTGTTTCTGAGACGATAATTAAGCGACGTGAAGACAAAGAATCTATTCGGCAAGAACAGAAGTCAAAATCCTCACAGTAGGTTAGTTTTTTGAAGCTAGGCTAAGTAAATTTAAGATAAGACCAGTTAAGCAGTAATGTTGATTTCTTCCATGAGTTCTTCAAAGCTGCAATCACCCTCATCGTGCTTTTTCTTTAAATCATATTCGCACCAAACCCAATTCTCATGCTGGTCTTCAGGGAGATCGGTCGGTGGTGGCGCTGCTATATCGGTATAATAACTCCAACCTGAATGATGACCACCCATGGCGTCCTCAGCATCGTCGTTCCAAAATATTTGAAGAATAGTGGTTTCTTGACCCCATAAGTGCCGAGCAGTAGGGTGAGGAGGTTGGAGTATTGCTACTTCTCCGATGTTAAAAAATGGTTTGTAATGTTCGCTCATAATATAAAACTAAAGGTTCTGAATACTTAACTTATTTTGTCATAAAAAGCACATAGATATCAATCAGCTTTTCCTAAGTAAGTAATAATTTTATTGATGACTGATTGATCATCAAGGATTCTGCGATGCCCAAGATCTTCCGTGGTTTCAAAAATAGATTTATCCCATAATTCTCGAAGAGCGAGAAAGTCACTATAAGGCACTTCACTATCACCAGTATCATGGAGCACTAGAGCTTGAGTGGTTTTTCCTAAATCACAGTTCACCAAGCTAAGATCATCAAAGGTATAACCTGATTTAATTGCAACAGTAGTGGTGAATATTTGCTGGGCTTTCGGACTTAACTTTAACATTGCAAAAAAGCGTTCAAAAACTTTGTTAATACGGGTTGGTGAAGCAACGATGACTACTTTGCTAGGTAACTTTCGGTGATATTTCTGCATCACGCCAAGGATAGCTCCACCCATGGAATGTCCAACAAATGCTACTGGTTCAAATGTGCTATGTTTGAGATCTTCGGCCAATAGTTCTGCTATTTTTGGTAAATTCGTTTTTCTACCGGGTGAAAAGCCATGGGCTGGAGCGTCCCAAACGACGACTTTATAACCTTGGGCAACGATTTGAGGAATAAGATTAAAAAAGCGAGTACCCCTTGAGCCCCAACCATGACATAAAAAAACAACAGGCCCTTCTCCCCAGCCATGACCAATACAACCACTTGAAAATCGGAGTTCTTCAGCAGTTTTTAACAACTCATATTCTTCAGCTCTACGTTTTGCTGTACCTGGAGTTAAGAATAATTCTATGGCTACTCTCGCCGCTAAGCTTGGAAAGATTCCAGATAGGGCATTGAATAAAATAGGTATAATTTTTTTAATATTCATAGGTATTTACTTATAAGAGTAGATCTTCATCAATTGGGTGGAAAATATCACAGGCTTTAATCAAAGAATTAGCAGTCAATTTTTGCACGCCATAAACTTCAGATTTAAGGGCGTATTTTGAATTTATTTTATCGAGTAGCAGATCAAAATCTCCGTCACCAGACAGCAAAACAACGGTGTCTACTTGACTTGCAGTCTCAAGAACATCGATGGCGATTCCTACATCCCAATCTCCTTTCGCACTGCCATCACTACGTTGAATATATGGTTTTAATTTAACGTTAAATCCTAGATGCTTTAAGGCACTTTGAAATTTGTATTGCTTGGGATCATCACGTTCAATAGCATAGGCATTTGCTATGACTATTTCACCGTCAATAGATACTTTTTCCCAAAGTTTTCGATAGTTAAATTGACGACCATAAGTCTGCCGACAGGTATAATAGATATTTTGAATATCCGCAAAAACAGCAATTTTTTTCAATCTCATATCCTATTACTTTTGATTAACTACACTGAAAATGTTTTTTTTAAGAATAAAACAGACCCTTAACTAATGTCCAGTGTATTTATTGATTGCCCCATTTGTCTTAACATTATGTCGCGATAATCTAAATTTAGTAAGATTTAATGTCAAATTAAGAATGTAATATATAATTGAGTTACACTTCCAATACTGATATAAAATATTAAGGCTATAAATCATGGAAAGTAACACTGAATCAATGGGATATAAATTTAAAAGCATAGTAACTCTAACACTATTAATGCTTGCATCAAGCTCTATATTTGCCGATGCTATTGATCTCTCAGGGCGTAATGACAGAGATACTGCTAGAGATATTACTAGTAAGCCTGCTGAAGTAATTAATTTTGCTGGTGTTAAGAAAGGCGACACAGTTTTAGATTTTCTTGGGGGTGGAGGATATTACTCTGAAATTCTTTCCCGTGTGGTTGGTGAAAAGGGTGAAGTTGTTCTACAAATTCCTCAAGCCTATGTACAGTATGTAGGGAAAGAACTTGATG
>JBLHLI010000105.1:0-7542 GCA_047618765.1 Enterobacterales bacterium
CATAAAATCAACTGGCTTTTTAACTCCAGGAACATCGGCTGCTGAATGGTTCACATAGACTGAATCCCAAAAATTATCGGTCTTCATAGCTGGGCCAGAATTATTCCTATTCCAATTGCTATTTTTTGGTATTGGTATATGTAGATTGCCTCTTTCTTCTTCACCAATAACCATAGCATTTTTTAAGCTACCTTCTAGCGACTCAATTAATGCTCCGCCTTCAAGGTGCTCGACCGGAGCGTCATCACCATGCATCTCATGATTAATTAGATAATGACAAGCAGCTAAGCCTACACTGACTTTGATGGTTCCATTACCCGGCGTTCGTGAAAATGCTCTGGTTGCCATGGTACCCCAAGCTCGCAAAAGGTGACGTTTAATGGCGTCATCAAGACCTGTTTTACTTTTGGTGGAATCAGAGAGTTTTAATTCATCTTGTAATAAAGTAACGATTTTATGGACATTAATACCCCTGTAATGAGCTTTCATCCCATCTTTAATTAGGGCGCGATGAAAAGGTGCTGCATCAGCATTGAGGTTAACGACAAAATCATATTCTTCTTCTGGAGGCCAGTCTATGTTTGTATTGCGACTAATAATATCTAGGGCGTTTGAAATCATCCCAATGTCTCGTTGTCTGAGCTGATTGGGATTGGTCGTTGATAGCAATAAAATCTTTTTGTAAGTGCTTAAAGTTTGATAACTAGTGTTTCCAATATCAAATTTCTTTTCATGAAATTGATTTTGCTCAGCAAGTTGATACAAAATATGAATTTCATGCCACAACTCCTTTGGGAGGTCATTGTATAATTGATAGCTTCGAACCTGAACCGAATGAAAATAATAGAGAGTGTGGTTTACAGCAAGTGGAAGTAATTTATTTGAGAATTTTTCATCATTGAGAAGATCTTCAATAATTGTTTTATAGCCAATAGCCATTTCAAGTTCAACAGTTTGACAGAGTTTTGCAATTTTATTTTGTTTGGGACTAAGTGAAACACTTTGGCTGATGTAGTGTTTTTTTAATGAATCAGTGATGTGCTTAACTGAAGCTTCTAGGCTTGATAGAATACGTGAACGAAGTTTAACATCAAGTAGTAGGGTGTTTGATTCGAGCAGGCGATGATAAACTTGCCGAGATGTCTCGCCCAAATTTGCTCTAGGCAATTCATCTAGCCAACGTTGAGTAGATTCTTCACTATATTTTGATAGTCCAGAATCGGCATGTCGTTCACGAATGCTAAGTCCAATAGTTCCTTTTACTAGAGTCATATACGTCCTTTGTTTATGTAATCTTAAAGAATTCTAAAATTGCCACTTTTTGTTCATTATGATTAGAGATTATTTTATTCTAAAATGCGTCATAAAAATATAGGAAAATGGAATATATTTGCTTCATTAAGTAATTAAAGTATAAATGTATTGATACCTATGATCGTTAAGCTTAGCAAAGATTTTAAAGATAACCCCAAAAAGGATTAAAACATTAAAATATAACAGCTTATCTGCCATTCATCAGCCTAAAAGGTTATCATGGCGATACTGATACTCAAAGTTCCTGTTAATGTCTATTAACAAGAATTTTTATAATAATTCAGACTTAATTAACTGTGAGATAATAATGGCAAAGTACAGCACAAATGAATTTCGTTCAGGACTAAAACTACTCATTGATAATGAACCTTGCAGTATCATTGAAAATGAGATTGTAAAACCAGGTAAAGGTCAGGCATTTAACAGGGTCAAAATCCGTAATTTAATTACCAGTCGTGTTGTTGAAAGAACCTATAAATCAGGTGAAAGTGTCGAAGCTGCAGACGTTATGGAAGTCGATCTACAGTATCTTTATAATGACGGCGAAATGTGGCATTTCATGGATGTGGATAGTTTTGAACAAATTGCTGCTGATGAAAGAGCCGTTAGCGAAAATGCTAAATGGTTAAGTGAACAAGATATTTGTGCTATAACTCTTTGGAATGGTGCACCAATAGCCGTAACACCGCCTAATCACGTTGTGCTTGAAGTTTCAGATACTGATCCTGGAGTACGTGGTGACACTTCTGGTGGTGGAAATAAACCCGCTACCTTATCAACGGGTGCTGTGGTCAATGTTCCATTATTTATCAATATTGGTGACAAATTGAAAGTGGATACTAGAACTGGTGATTATGTATCTCGTTCTAAAGAATGAACGAAAACCCTAGTAATAATGACTGGCAGCCAACGGCCAGTCACTCAGTTCTAGTGGAACGAGCTAAGTTACTTGCAAAAATCCGTCAGTTTTTCTCATCAAAGAATGTCCTAGAAGTTGATACCCCCTCTCTTTCCCATGGAACAATAACAGATGTCTACCTTGATGCTCTGGAAAGTAGTTATCAAAATAACCATGGAGCAAAACAACCTCTTTATCTACAGACGTCACCAGAATTTGCTATGAAACGACTTCTTGCAGCTGGTAGTGGATCAATTTATCAAATTTGTAGAGCCTATCGAGATGATCAAATAGGGCGATATCATAACCCTGAGTTCTTAATGTTAGAGTGGTATCGAGTCGATTTTGACCATCTGCAGTTGATGGCGGAGATGGATGAATTATTAACAGCCATCCTAGCAACAGAACCAGCTGATATAATCACTTACCAACAACTCTTTATGGATACACTACAGCTTGATCCACTTATAGAAACAAAGTCTTGCTTACAAAAAATAGTCACTGAAAAAACTAATGGCCCCATTCTTGATGAGCGTGATGAACTTTTACAGTGTTTGTTTGTCATTCTAATCGAACCTTTCTTAGGGCAAGAAAAACCATTAATGGTGGTTGATTTTCCAGCATCACAATCATCATTAGCGCGCCTATCAAAAACAGATCCGCGAGTCGCTGAAAGATTTGAGGTTTATTATAAAGGGGTAGAACTGGCGAATGGCTTTCATGAACTTCAGGACACAACTGAGCAAAGAGAGCGATTTAATCAAGATAATGGCCAACGTAAGAGGCTAGGGAAAGAGCAAAAGCCGCTTGATGAAAGATTTTTAGCAGCTTTGGAATCAGGATTACCTGATTGTGCCGGGGTTGCCCTAGGACTAGATCGATTACTCATGCTTAAGCTAAATAAGAAGAGCATTCAAGAGGTGATGCCTTTTACTCTGGATAGAGCTTAAGTTTAGTTCGAGACTCTTGAGGCAATACTTTCACCCATCTGAAGCGCTTTATCTGCATTACAATCAGCATTCCAGTTAATTTGCTCTTTACCAAATAACATCACAACAGTAGAGCCTAGTAAAAACCGTCCCATTTCCTGGCCTTTTTGGAAGCTATGTTGTCCCTTGGTATAGTGCCAAGTTTTCACCAAAGGACCTCTGGGTGGGGTAACAACTCCAGAAAAGACAGTGGCAATACTACCAACAATAGTTGCGCCAACCAAAACCATAGCAAGAGGTCCAACCTCAGTATCAAAATGAGCGATAACTCTTTCGTTGCGTGCAAATAAACGTGGAATTGTTCTCGCTGTGGCAGGGTTTACTGAAAAAAGTCTACCGGGAATATAAGTCATTGCCTTGAGCTCACCATCAACAGGCATATGAATACGATGGTAGTCTTTAGGTGCAAGATAAATCGTAGCAAACTTACCGTCTTCATAGGGAGTAATAAATTCAGCCTCATTACCAACAAGTTCACTGAGCGTAAAACTATGGTCTTTGGCTTGAAAAATATCACCATCGATAATATCACCTAGCTGACTAATATTACCATCAACAGGAGAAACTATTGCTTTAACATCAATAGGTAATGGCCTAATTCCAGGTTTTAACTCTCGAGTAAAGAATGCATTAAAAGTCTCAAACTCTTCAGGATCTTCAATGAGTGCTTCAGACATTTTAATGTCAAAGTTTTTCAAAAAATAATTGATAAAAGCTCGTTTAAGAAACTTATTTTTTGATGATGCTAATTTCCCAACAATACGTGTTAAGCCGTGCTGAGGAATAATATACTGATATGCTGTTTTAAGTTTTTCCATGGTCCATTCTTATTGTTATTTTAATTAAAAGGCTAATAACTGCTGTCTAAATTCTAGAAACTTAATCTTCATCAGTCTCATGATACAAGTAATGATAGCTTTTAAGACGAAGTGCAGAAATTTCACCATTCTTAGCAGCAAGTAATACTGCACAACCTGGTTCACTAACATGTCGACAATTGCGAAATTTACAATAACCCAGAAGGTCATGAAATTCTCTAAAGCCATTCTCTAACTCTGGCTTGTCAATATGACCCAAAGCAAATTCTCTGATACCAGGAGAATCGATTAACTGACCACCACTTGGCAAATGATATAACTTAGAAACTGTGGTGGTGTGAGTGCCTAAACCAGAGGTCTCAGAAAGTTCAGAAACTGACGTTTCTACCCCGGGCAATAAAGCATTAACTAGTGAAGATTTACCCACACCAGATTGTCCAACAAAGACAGAAGTGTGCTGGGCGAGAGCTATCTTTAATTCATCAAAACCCTGTTGATTATAAGCACTGACCGGAATAACCGTATAGCCCATGTCAGAATATATTTTAAGGGTATTTAAAAGATCGGGATAATCATCTAAACGATCAGATTTATTAAGCAATATAACCACTTCAATATTAGCCAGTTCAATTGCCACAAGATAACGATCGAGAATGCGATTAGAAAAAGCAGGTTCTGGGGCCGCAACAACGAAGACTCGATCTAAATTGGCTGCCACGGATTTCAAACCCTCATAGCGAATCAATCTCTGTAATACTGAATGACGCTCCAAAATGTTGGTTACTACGCCATTCACTTTTTTATTACTAGAGAATTCTTCTTGCCACAATACTTTATCTCCAGAAACAATGTCTTGAAGAGCCCGTCGTATATGGCAGCGAAATATATTGCCTTCTGTATCCTCAATTTCAACTTGATTGCCGAAACGAGAAACAACTAATCCTTGTTGAAGATTATCTTGATTGCTTAACTTACTCATGGTTCAACTGTTATGACTCCTGCTATAATTAATCATTAATGACTAATTATTATTTCTAGAAAATGGACGATTAACAAAGAAGTGGCTATTCTAGCCTAATGACACAAGAACAGAAAGGAAAGCAAGTATGAATCAAAGTGAACATTTCAGTAAAGACAATCTAATATGGATTGATCTAGAAATGACAGGGCTTGAACCCAAGCAAGATAAAGTCATTGAAATAGCCACAATTGTAACAGATAAGGATCTTAAGATTCTTGCCCTAGGTCCTGAAATTGCCATTCACCAAAGTGATGAAGCTCTAAGCGCTATGGATGAGTGGAACACATCTCATCATGGACGATCAGGGTTAACTCAGAGAGTTAAAGACAGTCAATTTAATGAGCAACAGGCAATTGACCAAACCATTGAATTCTTGAAGCAATATGTACCAGCCTCTTCATCACCTATGTGTGGTAATACCATTTGCCAAGACCGTCGGTTTCTTGCTGAGCATATGCTTGAGCTTGAAGAATATTTTCATTATCGGCACATTGATGTCTCAACATTAAAAGAACTCGCGGCGCGTTGGAAGCCTGAACTACCTAAAGGCTTTGTCAAAAAAGGTAGCCATTTAGCCATGGATGATATTAAAGAATCTATTGCTGAGCTCGTGTATTATCGTGAGCATTTTATAAAGCTAGATTAATCATCACTTTGATTATCGGTTGCTTCTGCTTTAGGAAGAAAGCCGATAAAATAAGTCATCAAAGGTAAAATAACTAGAGGCTTAAATAGGTTTAATATTTCAGAGGGATTTGCCCAGTAATAATCAAAGGCTTCACTCATAGAATGATCTTTTAGTAACAAGAGATAACTTTCAAAATTTATTGCTATAGCTACTAACAAAGCAATTATAAGAGGTCTTGATGCAAACCTTATAAAAAGAAATCCTGTTATTATAGAAGCAACCACCAGATGGAAAGTACTCGAGATGGTTACAGAAGCGCGACCACTAAAAATATCAGGAATATATTGATTAACGCCTGAGAAATAATGATTAGAAAAAACAATCGTTAGTGTATATAAACAAAATCCAGCGGCTATTAGTAATAAATTATCAATAATCTTCATAGGTAAAATGGTCACTTACGTTAATTGTTCTTTTGGGCTATAGTTTTTATAATAAATATAATGATAAATAGTTAACTAAATTGACTGATTATTCTTGTTTTATCTCAATCCTAGGTCATCATATATAAATAAGCTTATAAATTATAGATATTGTTACTGAGTGTTGTTTTCAAAATTAACTATAGAAAACAATAATATCAGAATCAAAGTATTCAAAGGAACCGTTTTCAAGAGCAAAGTTATGCAAAAGCCTAAAATTCCTTCTTATATCGAACAGCCCTTATTCCAGTCTGATGAAATAAAACAGATTGAGCTGTCTTCTGCCAAGTCTAGAAATATTGAACTCTATCAATTAATGGAACTTGCTGGTTTAGCAGCTTGGCAATCGATAGAGGTTCATTGGCAAAATGCTGAAAAAATCACTATTGTTTGTGGTAAAGGAAATAATGCCGGTGATGGTTTCGTGTTAGCAAGAATTGCTGCAAATAGAGGCAAAGTTGTTCAAGTTTTATTAGTTGATGAAAAGACAGAGCATAAAGGTGATGCAGAAGTAGCTTATCTTGCAATGATAGCTGAAGGTATTAAGCCTATTCAATTTCAGGCTGATTGTCTAAAGTCTCAAGATTTGATAGTTGACGCTATTCTTGGCACAGGTTTAAAGGGACCTTTAAAAGAAAATTTTCAACGAACCATTGAATCAATTAATGCTCAAGTTGAAAGTGAAAGAGTATTAGAGACTGAATCTTCAATTGAAGTGTTTAGTCTTGATATACCTAGTGGATTAGAATCCAATACCGGCCAAGTAAATCCTATAGCGATAAAAGCCAGGAGAACTCTAACTTTCATAGCGTTAAAAGCTGGAATGGTTACAGGTGATGCTAGGGCTTATTGTGGTGCTATTGACCTGGCAACATTGGATGTTACTAATGATTGTACAGAACAATTTCCAGCGCAAGCTTGGATAGACGATGCCGATGCACTGATCCACAGCTTACCTCGGCGTTCGAACATTTCACACAAAGGCGATCATGGTCATTTACTGTTGATCGGTGGTGATTATGGATTTGGTGGCGCTATTTTAATGTCAGCAATGGCGGCTGGTCGTTGCGGTGCGGGTATGTTAACTATTCTAACGCGTGATGCCCACGTTGCTCCTATACTAACCCAATGTCCAGAGGCTATGATTCGTAGTGTATCTGGGGCAGATGATCCTGCTCTAGGCACTATTTTACAGAACATCGATGCCGTAGTTATTGGTCCAGGTTTAGGACAAGAGCCCTGGGCACAAGGTTTGTTAGAAGTAATCTGTGCAACAGACTTACCCTTACTAATAGATGCTGATGCTTTAAACATTTTAGCGGCAACCAGTAATTCTGATCAATACAAAAAATCAAATTGGGTGATTACTCCTCATCCTGGTGAAGCAGGGCG
>JBLHLI010000106.1:0-7534 GCA_047618765.1 Enterobacterales bacterium
TGTGAAAATTTATGTTTGGCAGGAGGTGTTGCTTTGAATTGTGTCGCTAATGGCCGTTTAGAGCGAGAAGGACCCTTTAAATCTATTTGGATACAACCTGCAGCAGGTGATGCTGGGGGTTCATTAGGAGCAGCAATGTTAGCTTCTCATCAGTATTTTAATCTTCCTAGAACCATAAAAAGCAATCAAGCGCTTGACCAGATGCAAGGTGGTTATTTAGGACCTGAATTTGCTGATGCCGACATAATAAGTTACCTACAACAGCGTGATATCAAATTTAATCATCTCGAAGATTCAACAATATTTAATCAGGTGGCGGAATTAATCAATAATGGCGCTGTAATTGGATGGTTTCAGGGCAGGATGGAATTTGGTCCTAGAGCACTGGGCAATAGAACCATTATTGGTGATCCAAGAAATCAGTCAATGCAAACCGTAATGAATTTAAAAATAAAAAATAGAGAATCTTTCCGACCTTTTGCTCCAGCAGTATTGGCTGAAAATGTCTCTGATTATTTTCAACAAGATACAGCAAGTCCCTATATGTTGTTGGTCGCTAAAATACAAGATAGCTTACGATTAAAAGAAGCTGAGCATTCTTTAGAAGGTTTCGAACAATTAAAGCATAAACGCTCTACCTTGCCGGCAATAACTCATGTTGATTATTCTGCGAGGGTACAGACGGTTCATAAAGAAACTAATCCCCGTTTTCATCAACTGATCACTGCTTTTAAAGCGTTAACGGGCATCGGTGTTGTGATTAATACGTCGTTTAATGTTCGAGGTGAGCCTCCCGTCTGTTCTCCTAAGGACGCAGTTGAATGTTTTTTAGCAACAGAAATGGATTATGTTGTAATGAACAATATAATTCTTGATAAGAAACAGATGTTAGAAGAACATATCGCTGAAGCAAAATTAACAACTTTTGCTGCTGATTAAAATCAATTGGAAATAGAAAGATATTATGAACACCCATGTAGATAGCAATAATACTAAAGAACTTAAATCCTTTGCCTTAACAATGATGTGGGCAATTCCAGTGCTATTTATTGTTATATTTCCTTGGATGTTTGATAGCCTAGTAAGGTGGCAGGTATTGTGGTTCTCGCTGCTTCTTGGTATTTTGTATTTATTTTATCCAAAGGGAATTTACCCTTTTTACAGAGTATGGATGTCAATAGCCGGTGTTTTAGGCTGGATTAATACACGACTATTATTAGGTTTGGTGTTTTATTGTATGATATTACCTATCGGGTTTTTACTACGAACATTGGGTAAGTTACACTACCATGCTAATTTAAATAAAAACAATTCAAGCTATTGGATAAAAACCACCAATAAACTCGACAATGATGATTTGGAGCGACCCTTTTAAATGATTGAATTTTTAACAGATCTTTGGGCTTTTTTAAAAATCCGCAAAAAAATGTGGCTGTTACCCATATTTATAGTTTTAGGCTTACTTGGAGGGCTTATCGTTGCCACCCAGCAGTCTTCTCTAGCTACCTTAATTTATACCTTATTTTAAAATAGGCTTTATTTTATTCATAAAAAAACAGCTCTCAATTGTAAGGTTGAGAACTGTTTTTGTTTCTTAACTATCTACAGATATACCAGACTCGACCTCAGTACACAGTCTTCTAGATGACTTAATCTATCTCTGCCATGTTAAAATACAATTATTTGAATGTAGATCAATCTAAGAGATGGTACCAGTGGGCGGACTCGAACCGCCACGCTATTGCTAGCAGTGGATTTTGAATCCACCATGTCTACCAATTCCATCACACTGGCATTGTTCTAACGACTAAACATGGATGTAATGCTTAGGCGATGCATTATAAATAACTCTAGTAGCTTTGCAAGACAATAAAGGAATAAAACAGCAATATTTAGGCATTTTATTCCCTATTCCCGAGCTAGATTAAATTACAACAATTTACTTTGCTGATTTTAAATTTTTATCTCTAATTGCTCTAAACTCTGCACTTTTATACCAATTAGGTACGACATCAGATGTTGCCAATTCATGACCAATCTGGAAATAAACTTGTAGATCTTCAACAGCACCGGTGAAGTCCCAATCAGGGTTATATTCATCACTAGGTTTATGATAACGATTAGTATCATAGTCATCATTAAATGCAATAACGTGCTTTTCTCCTAGTTCACGATGTGATGTTCCACCACCGGCATATAACATAGGCACGCCATATTTAGCTAGATTAAAATGATCTGAACGATAGAAGGAGCCTGACTCTGGAGTTGCTTCAGCAACAAGTTTACGTCCTTGTTTTTCGGTAGCATGACGAGCGTATTCTTCGAGTTCTGATTTTCCAAAACCTACGACTATCATATCTTTCATTGGACCTGCCATATTCAGAACATCCATGTTGATACCAGCTATAGATTTTGCAGTAGGAACAAGTGGATTTTGTCCATAATAACCTGAGCCTAAGAGCCCCTGCTCTTCAGCGGTTAATGCCAAGAACAAGATCGAACGCTCTGGACGTTTTTTCAGGTCCATGTAACTTTGCGCCAAGCTTAACAGTGCTGCTGTGCCTGATGCATTATCCATAGCGCCATTATATATTTGATCACCTTCAACATTAGGATTAACACCTAAGTGATCCCAGTGTGCCGTATAAATTATATATTCGTCAGGATTCGTACTACCAGGAATAATAGCTGCAACGTTATTTGAGCTTGATTTACTAATCTTATTACTAATATCAATACTTGCTTTCAAATTCATAGGCACAGCTTTGAAACTTTTACTCAATGCTGCTTTTTCCTGTTCTTGAAAATTCAATCCAGCTCGTTGAAATAGTTCATGGGCAACATCAATATGAATCCAAGCCTCTACAGGAACTCGTGACATATTATTATCACTCGCCACCAAATCAAATTGAGGACCTGTCCAACCTTCAATAACTCCCCAAGGGTAAGAAGCAGGAGCTGTCTGATGAACAAGTAACACTGCAGCAGCGCCTTGCCTTGCAGCTTCTTCATATTTATATGTCCAACGACCATAATAAGTCATGGCATTACCATTAAAGAGCTTATCATCTTGAGTGGCATATCCAGGGTCATTGACTAACATCACAACGGTTTTACCCTTTACATCTATACCTTCATAGTCATTCCAATTATATTCAGGTGCGACGATACCGTAACCAACATAAACAAGTTCTGAATCAGCTACTGATACCTTCTCGACAACTCTCGTTGTCCAAGCGACAAACTGATCAACATAGGTATAAGTTTTACCCGATATTTTTAGAGCCATGGCTCTATCAGCAGTAATTTCTACAAGAGGCACAGACTGTAAATAGCTGTCGCCATTAGCAGGTATTAGGCCCATAGTTTTGAAGCGTTCAGTTAAATAATTAATTGTTTTTACTTCACCTTCTGTTGAAGGAAGGCGTCCTTCAAATTCATCAGAAGCTAGAATCTGAATATCTTGTCTTAACATTTTATCATTTATGTCTTGATAGGCCTGATCAAACGTCTTACTAGCTTCAGCAGCTTGTATACTGAGGAATAGAAAGGCAGTGATTAGTATTATTTTTTTCAACAAAGTATTCCTTAAAATTAAAGTATTTACATTTTAGCTAAGCCTAAAACAAAGGCTGAGGCTGCGGTTATTGTCAGTAGAAAGTTATATGATAAAGCTATGAAAATAAACTTTAAAAAAGTCAAGATATAGCCTTGAGCATAAACTCTTTTCATTCCAATATAGAGGTTCAATGGTATCCATATAATCATGAATATTGTTAAATAGTCTATCCCTTCCATTAACCAAGTTGGTCCCGATAAGTTATCTTCGAGATAACTCATTAGAATAATTAATAAAAGAGAGAAAAACATAAAACAATGGTTATGCAGAGCTACGATAAGATGCTCCATATAATAACGTTTTTTAAAGATATAGGTAATTTTTAAAAGTAGCGCAAATATAGGTAATAAAATAAACATTAGCTGAGGAATAACATTTAAAAACTCATCTAATAAATCTGACGGATCATCTTTAAGGGCTTTGTCTAATTTTAAACCCATCGTCCAGAAAAATTGATTCAGTTCTTTGGTCGTCTCAGCCGTAAAGGTGTCATTAAAAGTAAGAGGGTTTGTTTCAATATCCCAAAATGCATCGTTAATCCTTATTTTAAGACGTCCCTCTTCATCGACTAAGCCAGTTCTTTTAGTTCTTTTATTGTTCTCCAAATCTGTGAGTGCTTTTTCAGCTTCAATAATCATCTCATCGGATATTGGTAGCCCATTAGCCTTCTGCTCTTTTAATAACTCTAGTGCTTTTTCCTGTGCTGCATGAGGAACTGTTTTTTCCGTATCATCCCCGCTTCTAACTCTGGCATTGACACCATTACTCCCTTCAGATACGACAAAATCGTCAGCCTCACCGGTAAATAATGAAATAGTAATGAAGAATAAAACACTGAGGATAATATACAGTCGCAAGGGGTTTACATAACGCGCTCTTCTACCAGAGAAATATTCCATACTCAGTCGACCGGGAGAAAAATACAACGGCACTAAGGTTCTTAACGCTTTTGAATCGAGATCAAAGGCTTCATTGACCATCTCCCATAATACTTTAGGAAAGAATCGAATAAAGTGTCTATCAGGTTGCCCACAGTTATGACAATAAGGGCCGCCAAGGGGGGCTGCACAATTTAGACATTCTAAATCGTCTTTATCACTATCATTTTCTTCTATACTGAGATCGCTAACCGAAATAGATTCAAGTGCATTCGGTTCTGATGCTTTCTTAGATTTAAATTTACTCTCTACTGCTTGAACTTCGTCTAATTTATTATCTATCTCAATATCTGTTAATCCCTCATCATCGGCTGCCACCTTTGTCTGAAGAGATTCTGATGGATGAGCAGTATCATTTTCTTCAGATTTCTGCTCAGCGGCTAATTCAGCTTCTAGTTCGACTAATCTATTCTGAATAGCTGTGTCATCGACTTCGGACATTCTGTCGGGAGTACGCTGTTTCTCTTGTTTTAGTTGTAAATCATCTTGTAGATTAGTATCTAAATCTACGTCTAAACCTAATTCCTCAAAGGAGTCAATTTCTTCTTCTGAGGCTTTATCTATTGTCTTTGGATCTGTAGATAGTTCATCTTTTGAGTTATTCTTATTTTTCTTATCGGTCATCTTTCTTGGCTCATCAGCAACTATATTATCTATATTCTATCAGGAGTATGGTTGTTTCCGCCATATCTGTTAAAATTCTGTCCATTATTGATTTTAAAAAGCGAATACTAATGAACGATGCTTCGACATTACCTCCTTATTCGGCAGGATTATTCCGACGCCTTGCTGCGCTCGTTTACGATTCACTGGTAGTTGCTGCCATTCTTATTCTTACTACTGCGATAGTGATGATAATTGTCGTAGTATTTATGGGTGAAACAGCCATAACTGAACAAAATATTCTCGTTGAGAACCCGCTTTATTTTTTTACTCTACTGGCAACTTGGTTTTATTACTATGCTTGGTGTTGGCGCACTGGTGGACAAACACTAGGCATGAAAGCTTGGCGATTAAAGCTAGTTTCTAACGATAATTTAACCATCAGTTACAAAAATGCATTTATACGTTTTATTTCAAGTCTTCTCGGCTTAGCAAATTTAGGGGTTTTATTACCTAGCAAACGTGGTTGGCAAGATCGTTTATCCCATACCGATATAATGGTTATTGATAAACATGCTTAATAGAGGTTAATGCTGAAACTTGTAAAGTTAACGAGCATTTTTTAGCATCATAGCGGCAATCACAGCAAATAATATTATGGGTAAACTGGCAGCTAGTAAGGGTGGCATCTGATAGATAAGACTTACCGGTCCAAAAATATTTGATAGCATGTTAAAGCCATAACCAACCACCATCCCCAGTACAATTCTGGCACCTATTGTCACACTACGAAGTGGACCTGATATAAAAGATAGCGCAAGAAACATCATCACTGCAACAGCTAGAGGCTGTAATATTTTTTTCCAGTAGGCCAATTCATAACGCGTTGCATTGAGCCCATTTTCTTTTAAATAATCTCGGTAGTCAGCCAGCCCACTTATATTCAAATCTTCTGGCTTAAGACTAACCACGCCTAATTTTTGAGGAGTAATTTCACTTTCCCAATACAAGGTATCAGCTTCAGTACTTCGTACAAATTCTTTTGATAAGTAACTTTGTTTAACACCTTCTAACAACCATCTTCCGTCATCTTGATAAGTTGCTGACTGGGCATAAACCATAGCTTCTAGCTGTTCATCAGAAAATTGAAAGCGTGTAATCCCTTCCATTTTTCCTTCTTGAAGGATGATTCGAATATGTACATAATCATTCCCTTCCTTAACCCAAACTCCTTGAGATGATTTTACTAAGCTGCCACCGGATATAAGTACTGTCTGCATCTGCCTGGCTAAGGGAGAACTTTTAGGCGTTACAAATTCACCTATAAGAAAAACGATAACCATTAAACTTATTGTGCCTTTGAGTACAGAAAAACTAATTTGTCTGAGGCTCATTCCTGAAGCCTTCATAATGATCAGCTCTGAGTTTGTTGCAAGTCGTCCAATTCCAACTAATCCACCGATCAGTGCTGAAACAGGGAACATTTCATAAAGTCTTGCCGGGAGTTGTAATGCTGAAAAGTACAGCGCATCAATCAGCTTATAATCACCCTTCCCGATATCGCCACTTTCATCAATAAAGGCGAACAATGTGCGAAGAAGTATTAAAGCAAATAACACCATTAAAGTATCAAGAATAACTGTCTTTGCGATATATCGATCAATGACTTTCATGTTATTGCTTAACCTTTTCGGAGGTATTTAATTTTAGTTGTAGCTTTTTTAACCAAGCCCATTGTGTGAACTCACTATAGCCATAGGTCAGTAATAATAGATGGATCCACCAAGTACCTATCAAAGGAGATAAAGCACTATCATCCATGGCATTACGTACTGTAATCAACAAAATCATATAGCCGATATAAATCATTAAGCCAGGCAATAATCGAGCAAACTTGCCTTGACGTGGAGGCACTCTTGACAAAGGTAATGCTAATAACACCAGTAATACAACCGATATTGGTGCTGCAATTCTCCATTGTAATTCGCCTTGATTTTGAATGCTGAGATCGTTCCATAATTCAGAAGTTGCTCTTGCTTTAATCCTTGTTATCTTTACTTTTTTAGCAGTAGTCTTTAGTTCCATGAAATAGCGTTCAAATGCCATAGTATTAAATTCATTGTTTCCAGGACTGCCTTGATACTGGTTACCATTTTCTAATACTAGATAATGTTTCTGTTCTTCATCACTCCAGTAGCGACCTGTTTTGGAAACGATGAGTGAAAACTCATGGCCTTTACTTTGATTCTGCTGAACATAAAATATTCTTTTAAGTTCTTTATCGTCGGAAACTTCTTCAACATAAATAATTTTCTTACCGTCAGATGTCTGTTGGAAACGTCCCGGTGTTATTAAATTCAATTCACCTTTATTC
>JBLHLI010000107.1:0-7519 GCA_047618765.1 Enterobacterales bacterium
CTAAGATTGAAACTTTAGATAAATTAAGAAAATCAATGACTTCGTACAAGTCCTGGACATATTCCAACAAGTGATATTGCTGGCCTTCGAGTCGATGATCGGAATAACCATGTCCTGGCCAATCAATTGTAATAAGACGCAAATTATTATCACTTAACCAAGTAGTATCTTTGAGTAAAGGGTAAAAGCTTGCCATATTATCAAGCCAACCATGAAGTGCTAGGATGGGTCTACCATGTTCATCACCCCAATCGGTTGCAGCGAGTTCTAGGTGAGATAATTTTATTTTATAGTTTTTTATCTGATTTAATGTATTCTGCATTTGTCTGTTTCTGAACTCTGAACTAAGCTATATAAATAGAATAACAGGATGACAGCAGAACTGTGCTCTGGCAAGATAAGAATCACTAAAGCTTAAGGACAATAACAATATGTATAAAGATCAATTTATGACAGATGACATGGAAAATTTATCGGAAGAAATTGTATTCGAAGAACTTTCTAAATTGTTAGAAGAAGGACAGTATAAATTTGCTGAGACTACAGTAACTATTCAAGACATTGCCGCTATTGCCTTAAATAATATGCCGCCAAAATACGTTTGCAGTTTTATTGAAAAACTTAATCCCCGCCAAAACTTACTCGATGAAGTCAATGATTTGAAGAAGTATGCTCGTCGACAGTTAATAAAAGCGATTAAAAAGGTTAATGATAATCCACATGAATGATGACTATTAAGCTGTTGATTTTAAAATATATCATTTGAATATCATGAAACATAATTGACAGTAGTTACCATTGAACTACTATTTTATTCCATTTTCTAATTATCTTGATTATTATCCGTTCTTACTGGTCGATTAACGTTTCTAGAACTACCCCTACCTACTGCTCTTGATGACGTGTTGCTAAGGCTTGATGATTTTCTTGTAGAAGTTTTATTCGCCGTTTGATTACGTTTATTATTCGCATTATAATCAACCCGTCGAGTTAACGCTTTTGCTTCTCGCCCTTGTCTAGTTAGTCTTTGAGTATTTAACTTCCATAATTTATCATTTTTAGCTACAGAAACAATCGGCATTCTATTTGCTAAATACGGCTTTCTACTAGCAAAATTCTGCACTCTATTAGAAACATGATTAACTCTTCGAGTTAGATGTCCATAGAATGGATAATAAGGATAATCAAAACCACGTCGATAACGAATTCCATAGCCATAGTAGTTGTAGCCGAAATGCCAATTTGAATGAAATCCATAGTACCAATAACCTGGCATGACATAATGACTAGTCCTTCGGCTGTATTTAGGCCATAGATAATGACCTTGACTGTCTATCGTTGGGTAGCTATATTTAAACTCACCAATTTTACCATCGATTTTTTCTGCAAGAGTACCAACTACAGTAAAAGAATAACCTTGCTGATAAACCTCAGGGTCGAGAAATTGTTTAACTTTTGCAATAAATCGGCCGTCATTTTTCAAACGATTACTGCTCGGTCTGCCAATATCATTCAGCTCAAGCGCTAGAACTTCTACCCAAGTGCCTTTCTCATTGTTAATAACTTGGGTAATAATACCGCCCCATCGAACGGTTTGCCCAGAGATATTAGTGCTACCTTGATGAACTGCTTGCACTGATATTTGTTGAGGGCTTTGATGTTGAATAGATTCAGGCATGGTTGAACAGGCAGATAACAGTAGTGCTAGAGACAGCCCCATAATCCTTGATGAGGAGTTAATCCATTTGGTGTCTTGACTATTCATTTGTACTCTCCGGCTTGTGCATACCTAAGCTATATTCATTAATACTTATTTTTCAATTGTATCATTGAATTAAGATCATATCTGCCAAAGTGAATAATTAGTGAACATATCTAATAATGGTTAATTTATGTTCAAGAAAAAACCTAATCTGTCGATAGATTGTTATTAGGAATTTTACACTAGTGAGGCAAATCTCATGACCCTTACCCCTTCACCACTAAATACTTTTCTTGCACTCGAGATAAAGAGCATTATCACGAATGCTTATAAACGGTTTGGAAAGTACAATGGTTATAAAAATGGATCTTAATAGCTTACTGATGATGCGTTTAATTGGTAATAAGCAATTTATTTCAGAGCTAGCCAATACTGACATAACATCTATTGCGCTTGATTATTCAATCACTAATAGTGAAACTACCGTAGGTGATAAAATTGTTCAATTAAGTGAATATAAAAATTCAGGAGAGCAGAAAGGTAGGGTTGCAGATTTATTACTTCAATACAAAAGTGGTATTAATTCTAAGACTTAAGCGAGTTACTTACTAGATAAAAACATCAATACCAAAGGTAGAGTTCAATTCATCTTTACGCTCAAAGTTGGCAACATCAGAAAAGGACTGTATAGCTTTACTAGAACTTCCCTCAGACTTTTGAGATTCTGATTGTAATTGGAATCGTTTGCGATTTGCCTCAATGGTACTTAAGTTACTTCTTGAATCAGTGGATTTATTGGTGGTAGGAGCATTGTTAACAGACTTAAATAACGAAGTCGTTGTTTCAGTTGCTTTACCAGTGTTGTTATTTGTGGCAACCGTTAAGTTAGCCTCTTTGTTTAGATTTTTTTCACCTGAAGTTGCAGTCCTTGCGGGGAACTGAGTAATGGTTTGTGAGCCAATACCTGAAATTGCCATCTAAACTACTCTTTATATCAAAAATTATTCAAGAAAATATTATTCTTAGCAGAATGAGTATATACAACTTTTCCAATTTGGAAAGATCTTTTTGACCGGGTTTAACTTCTTACTACTTGATCTCTTACATAAACGGGAATAGCTTCTGCAGGGTCAAGTAACCTACCTTCTTGATACTCAAGTTCAGCTAAAGCTAATAAATCAATAGCTTCTGGATAAACAAGGGTTTTAGGCACTTCAACTGACCAGTCGGCAAAACGTTTATTTATTTGCTCGGGATAGTTAGTCCATCCAGGTCCATATCCTTGCCAAACATGAGCACCTTCAAGGTATTGTTGTTCTTTTTCACAGTTAACAGATTCAGCAGCAGCTACTTGATCGTCTTGCTCAGCAACCATACAGCCTTTGTCATTCAACTGATAAAAACCAAGATACACTTCAGACATTCTCGCATCTAAAGCAGGTATGCAGTGTTTAATACCGGTAACGCGATAACTTGTTTGGGCTAGTACAGCCAGGCTCGACACAGCGACTAGAGGTAATTTGCTGGCTAAAGAAAGGCCTTGGGCTACAGCGGTTCCTATTCTCACTCCAGTAAAAGCGCCAGGCCCTCTGCTAAACCCTATCACATCAAGATCGCTTAGTTGTAGGCCAGCTTTATCCATAATTTTATCAATAAGAGGAAGAATATTGTCTGCATGTCCCCTAGGTACTGTAGAAATAAGCTGATGTGTTATGTCATTATGGGAAACTGCAACTGAACAAGTTTCACTACAGGTTTCAATAGCAAGAATAGATAGACTCATTGATTTACTCATTAATCGATTTCTCCGAGGAAGCCTTTAACTAACTCTAAATCACGGGTTTTATGCATGGCGGGTAAGCTATTTATGAAGGCACCGCCATATTTTTTACTGACTAACCTTGGATCACCTAATACTAACACTCCACGATCAGTTTGATCACGAATTAATCGACCAGCCCCTTGTTTTAGACTGATCACTGCCTGGGGTAATTGGAGTTTAGCAAAAGCATCTTCACCGTTTTTTTTGCAGGCTGAAATCCTTGCTTGTATCACCGGATCAGAAGGCACAGCAAAAGGTAATTTATCGATGACCACACAGCAGAGGTTATCACCTCGAACATCAACGCCCTCCCAAAAACTCGCGGTTGCCATAAGTACGGCACTATCATTTTCTGTAAAGCGTTTTAACAACTCTGTTTTATCAGCTGTGCCTTGAATTAAAATTTTAAACTGCCCATTTTCAGATAACCAGCTGGCTGCTGTTTGTAAAGCTCTGTAGCTAGTAAATAAACAGAAAGCCCTTCCTTTACTAGCTCTAAGCACAGGTAAGACCGCCTTCATTAATTCAATGGGGTGTTCAGCTGACGATGGCTCCGGTAAGCCTTTAGGTAAATACATTAAAGCCTGTTCTGAATAATTAAAGGGCGAATTAAGCAGTAATGTTCTAGCTTCTGTTAATCCCATTTCATTCTGATAATGCTTAAGATCGCCATCAATGGCTAAGGTCGCTGATGTAAAAATCCAACTGCCGCCATGGTTTTGCCACTGTTCACGGAAGGTTTTTGAAATGTTAACGGGGGTCTGATGAATTTGAAAAGAGCGCTGCCAAGTCTCGCACCAATGTACCGTGTCACTGGTAACATCATCGGTTAAATCAACAAAGGCACTGAGCAAGAACTGACATCGCTTATGGCAAGATTCAAGCCCCCTACTTCTAGTGCTTAGTGCCTCTAAAGTTTGTACAAGCTCTTCTAATAATGCTGTTAACTCAACGATATTTTCGATAACGGCTTTTTTAGATTTAAAGCGATCCCAGGCAAGCCGCTGGGACTCTTCCCCTAGAGCAAGCCTAAATTCCTTGATACGTTGTTCAATAGCATTAGCTGAGTCATCTAACTCTCGACAATCTTTTGCTTCGGTAAGATATTCTGCACGCATATCAGAAGCTAGCTCGAGCATTTGGCGACTTGAGACAGATTTACCGAAAAATTGGGTTACCACATCGGGCAGTTTATGGGCTTCATCGACAATAATCATTTCAGCTTCAGGCAATAAGTCGGCAAAGCCCTCTTCCCTTAATGCTAAATCTGCACAAAGTAAGTGATGATTGATGACTACAATATCGGCTTGCTGAGCTTTCTTACGGGCTGCTAGGACATGACATTCATCATAACTTGGGCAATCTTGACCAAGACAATTATCAGCGTTGGATGTGATGTAAGAACGAATTTCACTGTCATCTGCTAGATTAACAAGCTCAGCTAAATCACCTGTGCGAGTTTCTGATGACCAACGATTAGCAAGCTGTAAGTCATGACTTGCTTGACGACTCGACATTCTTCCATCAGCAATAGCCATATCCATTCTGTGAATACAAAGATAGTTATTTCTACCTTTTAAAAGAGCTAAACGCGATTTAATTCCCAAAGTTTTGCATACTTTAGGTAAATCTTTATGGTAGAGCTGATCTTGAAGGTTACGAGTGCCTGTTGACACAATGATAGATTTTTTTGATGAAACAGCAGGAACTAAATAGGCAAATGTTTTACCGATACCAGTGCCGGCTTCAGCCACAAGACTAGTCTTAGTTTTCAGAGTGTGATCAATGGTTTTAGCGAGTTCTTGTTGTACAGGTCTCGGTTGAAAACCTTCTATAGCATCCATAAAAGGTCCGTCTTCACCTAGAATGGCAAAACTATCTAAACTTTCTAGGGAATTCCGTGATTTTGAATGTTTATCAGTGCTGCTATCCGACTCGGATGCAGTTTGTGGTGTAATAGGCTTTGTCATTATACGTCCTGTAAGTCGACATCAGCATCCTGGGGCTCAGAGATCCAAACAGGCTCAGCAATGGCTCTAAACTGAGAAACTGTCATAGCACCTCTTTTGTTAATTTTTTTATCACCAATCGCTTCCTGAATGGTCATTTTATCAGCGGCGAGTATAACGTCAGCGTTATAATCTTCTCTGAGAATGACCACTAAACAGACATCCCAGTTGCCGTCTAAATTCATTTGTCCTATACGTTGTTGTTTACCTTTAAGGTTTGGAAACTGAACTCTTCCCTTTATCTGAAACTTTTGGCCATCAAGCTCACCTAAACCATAGGCATCGACACTGGCTTCAGGCTTGTCAGGTGTTTTTAAATTTAGATAACGAATAGCATCATAACAAGCTAGATCGTGGCTTACAGGTAAAGGTTGCCCTGTCGCGTCACGGTATTTAGCTGCAAGCTGTCTTGTTTCTTCCATCAGTTTGTCGAGCTGATATATTTCCATTAAATAGTCTAACCTTAGATCTAGCCAAATAAGAAGGTAGTTATCTTAACCTGAATTCAATTTTAGATGAAGAGGCTGAGCCACTGCATTTCCAGATTTTATTCAGATTATCTTTAAATATTAACTGTTAGTAATATTTAAACGTAACCGAAGGCAATTATAAAGTGATTAGCTATTATACTTCTAGGTCAATAATGCTGCCAGAAATGTGAGCATTCTCTAATGTTTCATCAACTTTTTCTACACGCTTCGATAATGGAGCGCCTTCTCTTCGTTCTATAAGCAGTCTTTTGTTATGCTTAGCAGCTTTATTTAAGTGGCGTCTATCACCACCTTTACGTTTATCTAGGTTTTTAGTCTTTTTATCAATTGCATGGACAGCATCAGAATGATAGACAGGAACGGTACCTGTTCGCTTTACGGTAGCATTTCTTTCCGTAGCTGTGCGATTAATATCAAAAGGTATATTGTTTATTGTGCTCATATGTATAACCTATTCAATTAATTTGAATTGATGTCCCTTATTGTACAAATATCGACCAGACATTACAATTCTTTAGAATTAACTGTCAACCAATAGCGGTATCAAGCGTTATTAATAGAATGTTATACTTAAATGGAACTGCATAATTGGCCAGTAATATTGAATCAACCCTTAACTTTAATGAGGCCTCTAGTAAAAATATGGTCGACATAAAGAGTAGTATTAGCCAGAGGGTTAGAATTGAACGCTTTCTTTCTTCTGTTCAAAACAGTGGTTATCGAATGGCTCAACTAGCTACATCCAATACCGATGATGCCATGGAGTTGGTACAAGAAACGATGCTGCAGCTGGTGAAACGGTATAGTGATAGACCTGATAATGAACTAAAGATACTCTTTTATAGAATACTTTCTTCTCGGATAACCGATTGGTACCGTAAAACAGCATTCAGAAGACAGTTCCAGATGTTTTTTTCTAAAGAAAACTATGAGTCAGGAGATCCAGTACAGCTTCTTAGTGATGATTATCAACTGTCTATTTTTGACGAAGTCGATAACGGTAAACAAATAGAACTATTATTTGCAGCATTAAAAGAGTTATCTCAGCGACAACATCAAGTGTTTTTATTGAGAGCGTGGCAGGGATTTAATGTAAAAGAAACAGCAGTTATAATGAAATGTTCTACAGGTTCGGTGAAAACACATTACTCTAGAGCAATCAAATCATTGAGAACTCAATTAGATCATGAGCTAGTCGATAAATTAAAAAGCAATCCTAGCAAGGAAAATGGATAAGTATTATGAAAAACGATAACAGTATAGAAGTTAATCAAGATATTAATCAGATGAAGCATCTACTCGATCAAAGTACTGATAACCTTCACCCTGCTGTGAAAGCTAAGTTAAACGCTGCTCGAACTCAAGCCGTTGAATCACTTGAATCATCAGGATTCAATTTTTCATCTATCTTTAAACCAGCCTTCGCTTTCATGATTCCTCTCATTGTTGTTGCACTGGTGATGATTTATCCAACGCCTCTTGAAGATATACAGAC
>JBLHLI010000108.1:0-7490 GCA_047618765.1 Enterobacterales bacterium
TTTGCTTTCTGGAAGTCGCTTTGAAGATGATTTGCGGCAGATAGAACTACTCGCCGAAGGTGAGTCGAGCATCATGAATATCCAGATTCGTGATCCGGGTGTGAATTTAACGGAAGGTTTTCGCTCAGACGTCCCTCGGAAACAGCAAGCGTTAACTTTAATGGCAGAGAGTGCGATAGCTAGCAAAGCAAATTCCAGAAACCAACAATCTCCCGTGCAAAGTAACCTGGTTGGATATGGTGACTATCGTGGCGTCCCAGTTTTTGGTGCTTGGTTATGGAATGCCAACCTTGGGATCGGTTTGACCAGTGAAATTGATGTCGATGAAGCATTATCCACCTATTTCACCGTGCGACAGACAGCTTTTGGTGTTCTCGGTATAACGCTTTTCTTGGCGCTCGGCGGCATAGTTTTAATCCTAGTGACAGGTGAACGAACCAATAAAATACTGTTACGGGCCAGAGATGAGTTGGAAGATCGTGTCGAAGAACGTACCCAGGAATTGCAGAAGGCAACCAAAAAATCAGAGCTGATTTTGGAGAATGCTACTGATGGCATTCTGACAATAGACGATCGTCAGCATGTCGTAGGATTCAACCCTGCATGTGAGCAGATGTGGGGGTACAGTGCGGACGAAGTGCTAGGTCAGGAAATTACAATGCTGATTCCGGTGTATGCCCGCAAAGATCATCTCACAAACGTTCATAGGTTTCGGGACTCATTTACTGATGGCGTCCACATGGAGAGCCGTGGGTTGAAATTGTTTGGCCTAACAAAGTCCGGCGTGATTTTTCCTACCGAAGTTGGAATTACCAAAAATCTGATTGATGGCGACATATTATATTCTGCTTTTATTAAGGACATAACAGATCGTGTAAAGTCAGAAACTGAAATCATCGAGGCAAAAAATGCAGCCGATGAAGCGAATCAGGCTAAGGGCGATTTTCTAGCCAATATGAGCCATGAAATCCGCACACCAATGAATGCAATTATTGGTTTATCTGACCTAGCACTACGGACGTCATTAACACCTAAACAACAAGATTATCTTAATAAGGTTCATTCATCCGCTAATTCTTTATTAGGCATAATTAACGATATTCTCGATTTTTCTAAAATTGAAGCTGGAAAGCTTGATATGGAAGTGATCCCATTTTCATTGGATGAGGTTTTGGAAAGTCTGGCCACCATGATTAGCGTTAAAACTCAGGAAAAAGGCCTCGAGCTTTTGTTTTCAAGGGGTTCTGATGTACCTGTAAACTTACTGGGAGATCCACTCAGGTTAGGCCAAATTTTAATAAACTTAGCCAATAATGCGGTGAAGTTTACTGAACAAGGAGAAATACTGTTAAGAATTAATTTAGTCCATCAAAAAGATACCAGAGCGACGATAAGGTTTTCGGTTGAAGATACTGGCATTGGAATGAGCCAAGAACAAATGGGTAAATTATTCCAATCCTTCTCTCAAGCGGATACCTCAACGTCAAGAAAATATGGCGGTACAGGATTAGGATTAACTATTTCTAAACAACTGGTTGAAATGATGGAAGGTAAAATCTGGATTGAAAGTGAACCCGCCAAGGGAAGTAAATTTATTTTTGATATTAATCTTGATATAAACCCTGATCCTCATGTTAAAAAGCTTTCTTCTAATCTGGATGGACTTAAGGTTCTTGTGGTCGACGATAACCCTCATGCCAGAGAAATATTAGAGCAATATATCAATGATTTTGGTTTAGAAGTTGAGTGTGTTGCGGCGGCTGAAGAAGCGTTTGAAAAATTAATAGGTGTTGACCAACCATTTGATTTAGTTCTTATGGATTTCATGATGCCCAAAGGAATGGACGGCGTGACCGCTACAAAACACATAAAGCAAAAACTAAAATTAAAGAAAATACCCAAAGTTATATTAGTTACCGCTTATGGTTATGGTGATTATGCTGATATGGACGGTGTTTCGTTGTTAGACAACGAACTGAATAAACCAGTCAATCCATCACTGTTGTTAGATACCATCATGGAGACTTTTGGCCATCAAATTCTTGGTAACGCCAAAGGAAGTAGGCATAGTCAGGGTATCGACAAAGAAGCGTTAGATAAAGTTCGCGGCGCTAGGATTCTTTTGGTTGAAGATAATACGATTAATCAGCAGGTAGCGACTGAACTATTAGAGGCGGAATTATTTGTCGTCGATATAGCTAATAATGGACAAGAGGCCGTTGAGGATTTCGAATTAAATAATTACGATTGTGTATTAATGGATATTCAAATGCCCATTATGGATGGTTATACTGCGACCAAGTTGATTAGACAAAAGAAGCAATATGCAGATTTACCAATTTTGGCAATGACAGCAAATGCAACTCAAGAAGATAAAGAAACGGCTTTGGCCGCTGGAATGAATGCGCATATTACCAAACCCATTAATCCCAAGGTCTTATTTAATACACTGGTAAAATGGATAAAACCCGGTGATAGAGAAATCCCTGAAATAATAAATATTGATGAGAATAACACCCAAGAGACTAATGCTGGCGTAATAGCTCAGGTCAGAGGCCTTTCAATAGAAGAAGGGCTTAAACATGTCAATGGTAATAAAAAACTATTAGATAAACTCATTATGGATTTCTATAATGACTATCAAAATGTATTACTGACCATCGAGCAAGCATTGTCGATAGAAAATTTTGACGAAGCAGAAAGAATCGCCCACACCTTAAAAGGAATAGCAGGGACCATTGGCGCATTATCTGTTCAGGAACATGCTGGCAACCTGGAACTTGCAATTAAAAATAACCAAATGGAATTATTTGAGTCTGGTTTGAAAAATTTAGTTGTCGTTTTACAGCCATTATTTGAACAACTCAAATTAGTCGCAAGTAGTAACAGCCAACAAGTTGATGACTCAGAGGTTTATATTCTGGAAAGTCTTGAAACAGTCAGTGAAAAGATAAATGCACTAGCACTGTTGTTAGAAGAGATGGACCCTGATTCAGAAGAACAAACCGAGGTGCTAATAGCGAGTTTAAAAGGATATAATCAGAATGTTTTATTATCCAAACTAAAGAAACAAGTTGCTGGTTTTGAGTTTGAGGATGCGCAGAAAACTCTAGATTTAGTTAATCAAAATATGACCAATAAATCAATTGTGGGTTAACGCGCAATGGACAAAATACAGAAAATATTAGTGGTCGATGATGAACGATTAAATATTAATTTGTTGGTTGAGTTGTTAAAGCCATCTTATAAAATGATGGCGGCAATTAATGGACAGCAGGCGATAAAAGCGGCGAATTCTAACTCCCCACCAGACCTAATACTATTAGACATCATGATGCCTGAAATGGATGGGTATGAGGTTTGTAAGCAATTAAAAAATGATCCTAAAACAAAAGATATCCCGATTATTTTTGTTACCGCGATGGGGCAGGAAGAAAACGAAACCAAAGGTTTAGAATTAGGTGCCGCCGATTATTTAAGAAAACCAATATCGCCAGCTATTGTAGAAGCCAGAGTTAAAACACAGTTAGTGTTAAAGCAAAAACATGAAGAATTAAAATCTGCTTATAAATTCATTGAACAGCAAAAAAAACGGATGCAAAATGAGTTAGATATTGGGCGAGAGATTCAATTAGCAATGGTTCCCAATGTTTTTCCAGCCAGTAACGTATTTAATATTTACGCGTCTTTAGAGCCAGCAAGAGAAGTTGGTGGTGATTTCTATGATGTGTTTCATATAGATGAAGAGCATGTTTGTTTTTGTGTAGGTGATGTGTCTGGTAAAGGTGTTCCTGCAGCATTATTTATGGCTATGGCTAAGACTCTAATTAAATCCAGAGCTTCAAATGACCCTTCTACAGCAAGTATTGTTACACATGTTAATGATGAATTAAGTCAAGATAATGAAGGTTGTCTTTTTGTCACACTATTTGTGTGTATATTAAATACACTTACCGGAAAAGTATTAACAACCAACGCTGGGCACAACCCACCAATTCTTAAACGTGCTAATGGTGAAATTGAATTATTAAAGAGACTTGATGGACCTGTGGTAGCTGCAGTAGAAGGTTTTGCCTACAAAGAAGGTTTTGTTCAACTAAATAAAGGTGACTCTTTGTTGCTATTTACTGATGGTGTCACCGAGGCAGATACCGCCGATGGTGAATTTTACGGTGATCCAAAATTAGTAAGCTTATTTAAAAGTACTCATAATAGTGCACCAAAAAAAATAGTTGAAAAAATATTTAGTGATGTGCATGAATTTGAAGGACAAGGTCGTCAGGCTGACGATATAACCGTCATGGTATTAGATTACTTTGGCGAGATGCAAAGTGATCAAGACAAATATATTGCACTTCAGATTACTAATGCGTTAACTGAAATTGACCGGGTTGTCGATTTATTTGATGAGTTTGCAACAAATAATAAAGTAAATCAAAAAGTAAAAGCGACAATTTCAATGGCACTTGACGATCTGCTGACAAATGTAGTCAGTTACGCCTATCACGATGAACAGCAGCATAATATTGGTGTGAGAATTTCAGTCGTTGACAGTTCAATTGTCGTAGTAATTACAGATGACGGCATGCCTTTCAATCCTTTTCAAATGGAAAATCCAAATACAAAAGCATCAATAGAAGAACGAGATATCGGTGGTCTAGGCATTCATTTGGTTAAAAACATGTTTGACCATGTTGCTTATCAAAGAAATATTGAAAAAAATGTGGTGACATTAGTAAAGCAGTTTACTGCAGAGTAAAGAGTCATAATAATATTAAATGTTGATTAATTAAACTTTAAGTGTAAGAGGTAATTTATGAGTATGGAAACAAAAAAAGAACAAGGTGTGTTTGTGATTTCGCCGGTAGGACGTCTTGATACTAATACATCGCCTGATGCTGAAAGATTGATTGTTGATGCAATTGATAGTGGTGAAAAAAATGTCGTTATGGACTATACATCCACTGAGTACATATCGAGTGCGGGGTTACGTGTGGTATTAAAAACCGCCAAATTACTCAAACCTAAAGGCGGTGTTATTGTTGTTTGCAATGGCAATGAACAAATAACTGAAGTTTTTGAAATAAGTGGTTTTAATGGCATGGTCGCTTCTTTTAATTCTCTAGAGGAAGCGGTTAGTTCATTAAGCTAACGCCGTTATCCAAATACGAAAGCACTTGATTCTTTTGATTGTTTATAGGAGATAGATTTTAATGCATAACTTCATTTTAATTGTTATAGCAACAGTGGCAATCGCGACCTTATTAAATGTTTTTTTAAAACGATTTAATATGCCAACAGTGATCGGCTATATTTTTACCGGAATTATTGTCGGCGCAATATTTAATCTTAAAGTGCAAGGTAATGAAGAACTAGAGCATGTGGCTGAGTTTGGTGTGGTTTTCTTAATGTTTACTATCGGGCTTGAATTTTCGATATCCCATCTTAAGAAAATGAAAAGGGAAGTTTTTATATACGGATTTCTACAAGTCTTTGTTAGTGGCATTGTATTAGCATTAATAGCACATTTTATCTTTGCAATTGAATATAAGGCGGCAATCGTCGCAGGTTTTGGTTTATCGTTATCATCAACAGCCATTGTATTAAAAATATTGAACGAATCGGGCCAGATTACAACTGACTACGGTCGCAACTCCCTTGGTATTTTAATTTTTCAAGATATCGCAGTTATTCCAATTTTATTGATGATCGCAATATTTACTAATAACGATAAAAGCCTTGCTGATTTATTATTAGAAACAACAATTGATGCGGCGATAGCTTTATCAATTTTAATTTTTATAGGTAAATATTTCCTTAGTTATTTCTTTAAAATTGTATCAAATAGCAACTCTAAAGAAATATACATGGGGTCGATTTTGTTTGTTGTTATAGGCGCTTCCTATATTGCGCATTACTTTGGCTTTTCCTATTCACTAGGCGCTTTTATTGCTGGAATGATGATTGCCGACACGATATATAAATATCAAGTAGAGGCTGATCTAATTCCCTTTAGAGATTTATTGCTGGGGGTCTTCTTTGTTTCCATAGGCTTACAAATTGACCTGGGTGTTGTGAAGGATAATATCTTGATTGTTTTGGGGCTTAGTCTGTTTGTTATGTTAGTTAAAGTCACTGTAACTTATTTAATATTATTTAGATCAAACACTCCTAAGACATCATTAAAAACAGCGATAACCTTATCTGAAATAGGTGAGTTTTCACTGGTTGTTTTCTCATTGTTGATGGCAGAGCAAATGATGGATACCGTCACCATACAAATATTGATGGTGACCATTGTGTTAACAATGATCTATACACCATTTCTGATTAATAACCTGAATTCAATAGTTGGTTTAGTCATAAAAACTGATATCGCGGAAGAATCATTTGAAAAATCAAGCGTTATAGGTGGTCATGTTATTTTGTGCGGCTATGGGACTTTTGGGCAAGCGGTTTCGGAGAAGCTACAAAAGGAAGAAATAAACCATGTAATTATTACGGATGATACTGATGACTATGTGAAAGCAAAAGAATCTGAGCGTAATGTTGTCTTTGGCGATCCTGCCGATAGAGTTCTATTAGAAAGGTTAAGGATTCAGGATGCGATGAGTATAGTGATTGCACTTGAGTCGATTGAAGAAATTCAAAAGGTTAGTGCCTCTGTCACTCTAGTTGACCCTGATTTGAAAGTTATTGCAAAGGTAGCTTCTGAAAAAGATAAAGGTAATTTGGATCAATTTAATCATGACTTTCTGTTAGATGGAAATGTTCACACGGCAACATTGCTGGTTGACAAGATATCTAAATCTAGAATTCTGGCAAAGGAAACATCTAGTCTGCAGTACTTAGATAGTTATTCTTTAGATAATCCACTTGACGCAATTGAAAAAACTCAGAAAGAGCAAGCCAGATTACTTGATATCATTTCTAAATCGTTTAACGCATTTAGAGAAGAAAAAGATATTATGCAAATAAAGGCCCTTTATGACTCGTTTAAGGTTCTTAATGAAATCGTTGGTGCAGCAATTCGCGATATTTTAACCAATGCCAAGCTAGAGTCAAAAGAGTATGAGAAAGTGAATTTGCTGATGGATAATCAAACCTTACTTGTAGCGCTTAATGAAGAATTAGAAAAACTGGGTAAGGAATTGAAATTATTAGGGGATGATGATAAAACAAAATCACTGGCTCAAATGGCAGTTGAAGGTTTGGATACAGTACTGTTAACTTTAAAAGATATAGCTAATAGCTATGACGATATGGATATGGATATGTTAAAAGGAATGACTCAGGGTGAAGGTAAAGGATTGTCTAAAATAAGAGAAAGTTATCTCGATACAAAGATGGAACTCAATGCAGATTCTAAAGCATTGTTAGTTTCTTCAACTAATCATATGGAAGGCCTTAAGGCTATCTTTGGTTCCATCGGTGAAAACTATCGAAATATTTCTGTGATGAATGGATGATACGCCGCTTTTAGTCAACTG
>JBLHLI010000109.1:0-7485 GCA_047618765.1 Enterobacterales bacterium
GCATCAGAATAAGATACTCTCAGCCCCATCTTTTGTCTTAGTTCAGGGATCTTGAGATTTTTCTTAGCGGTGACAGCGTTTTCTCTCGCACTACGAGTATAACCTCTATAACGATTCCAAATAATGCGTGCATCAAGGTGTGAGTTTATCTTTTGAGCTTCTTCAAGCACCGGAAGCATAGCCTCTACAGACCAGATCTCTGCAGCGCTGGTACCTAGCGGCAGTAACACAATATTTGCAAGCATAAGGGTTACACGGCTAAAACCATCTAAGCGAGGAGGGCAATCAATGATAATATAATCATATTTTGTCTTTAGCTCAGTAGTTAGCTTAAGTAACGCTTTATAGGTCGCAGGTTTATATAAATCGAGTTGTTCATCTATATCGTAGAGAGCACGACGCTGCTCTAACCAGTGACCACAGGTGAATTGAGGAGCATCACAGTCTATTAAAGCCACTTTATGGCTTTCTGCAAGAGTGCCTGCTAAATTAGTTGCGAGTGTAGAGCGTCCTACACCACCTTTTAACTGTACGAAACCGATAATTTTTGTCATAGAGTAAAAGATAGATGATTTTTAGATAATCAGCAACAAAATCAATCTAATAGAGGCAACTATTTTCAAAATAATAGTGTTTTGACTAATTATTGGGTGAATTATCCTGAACAGAATAATTTTTCATATCAACTACAGCATTATCAATAATACTTTTCGAGGCGTCTTCTGTGAATAATTTTTTGGCAACAACAGTGGTCGTTCTAAATTGCAGATTATAGTTTCTGCAGTGGTGACACATAAACAGATGAAACTTTATACTGAGTTTAGTACCAAAAGATGCAGACTCGTATTCTTCAGCATCTGTTGCTCGTTCTACAAATTGTCTACAGCTTAACATTCACCGGTCTCCTGAAAATGCTCAATAGTCTGAAATAATCGATTTCGAGCTCTAAAAAGCAGCACTCTTACATTGGAGTCACTGACTTCTAGAATGTTACATATTTGCTCTAAAGAGTAATTTTCCATATCTCTTAATAGGAAAACCGCTTTTTGCTTTTCAGGTAATACTTTAACAGTAGCGTCGATACATTTTTTGAGTTGCTTTTCTTCAAGAATCTCATCGGGAGAGGCAATATCCCAACTCCCTGGAGGAGAACTCCAATGACCTTTTGAATCAAACCTTTCTAGGAAATGGTCATCTTCACTGGTAAAACTATCAAGAGATACATTGCGAGACTCTTTCTTTCGTCGTCGTTTGGCTTCATTAGCCACTATACGAGTAATCCAGGTCTTTAATGTAGAACGACCTTCAAATTTAGGGAGTGCACGAAGTACAGATATCCATGACTCTTGAACAACTTCATCTGCAATTGAAGATCCTGCTATCGCTCTAGCAACGATAAGTAATTGGTTATACATGGTTTTTACTAGATATCTAAATGCACTCTCATCATTTTTTAATAAGGCATTAATAAGAACTTTATCATCTTCAAAATTAAGTATTTCAGTTTTAGTCATGTGGTCCAATTTATATTAATCTAGAATAACTACCTTTTTTCCCAACTCGTCCTTCGGGCTTTAGGTAAGCATCAAATTGCATTCCTATATTGCGAAGTAACATTCTTCCAGATGGAGTGATTTGTAAGCTATCATTTGCGATAACAACTAAACTATCTTCAACAAATGATTGTAAAGCAACAAGTTCTTGATTGAAATAGCTTTTAAAGTCAATATCAAACATCTGTTCAACTTTAGAAAATGATAATCTAGAATGACACATCAATTCACTGATGACGTGACGTCGAAGAAGGTCGTCATGATCGAGTACCACACCCCTTAAAGTTGGCAGACTATTTTGATCAAGGGTTTTATAATAGGCTGCAATATCTTTCTCATTTTGACTATAACTATATACCCACTTTTCCAATTGATGTTAAACCAAGACCAATTAGATCACATTCTGCCTGGGTGAATAACCTTGGAAATTACGATGCAAAGTGCCTTTTTATTGAGCAATGGACAGTTCATCTTCAGGTAGAGAAAATGGTCCATTCCGATATAAAGGTAGTATTAGAGTAGCCACATAAATCAGTTGATATAACCAATGTTAAGCATTTCAAGACTAAGAGTTGGAATGATTTTATTGCAATGATTGAGTTAGACAGTGTTTTTTAATATACCAGTATTAGTAATACCTTTGTATATGTTAAGAGTTTATATTAAGAACTTATATTAAAAAACGGAAGTTAAGAATTGCTTGAAAAACTGAAAATTTAGTTAGCTGTAAATTCTTTCAATTTTTTCAAGGGTCTAACTTTTACCACTGTAGAGGCCGGTTTAGCCTTGAAAATAGTATCTTCACCAGTAAAAGGGTTTTTGCCTTTACGTTCTTTTGTAGCGGGCTTTCTTACTGTTTGAATCTTTAGTAATCCAGGTAAAACAAACTCACCAGCTGAACGTTTTTTAATATGACGCTGAATTAAAATTGATAACTCATCGAGGACCGAAGTAACTTGCTTTTTACTTAGGTCAGTATTTTCAGCCAGCTCATTGAGTATTTGTGTTTTGTTAAAGCGGTTTTTTATTGCTGTCGTTTTATTCGCCAAGAGTTGCTCCTCCAAATTCAATAATACCCAATGCGCATTTTAAGATGTAATAGGACTATCTATTTTACTTATTGAATGGAAAGCCACAAGAGAAAAGTGATTATATTTGTGAAAAATACGCTTGTTTTTCTAATTTATTTATCAATTTATAAGAATTGCTATGATATTTGTAAGTGGCAGACGGTCAGTGAGCATTTTTTATGTTAACTGATAGATTCTATAAATTTGATAATTTTATAGATATTTGTTTAATTTTCCTTTTCCTTTCAGTTGTTAAGATGAAAGGTCCTCAGTAAAGTACTTATTGTAATAGGCTAATGATTTTGCAATTAGCTCTTTAAATGATTTGTCACAAGGCTCTAACTCTTTATCAGAAGTTGATATTGGCGTAACACGAGCGCCCCAGCGAATAGCTACTGCAGCTACGCTTAATCCTGCTCCAAATGCCGTTAGTAATAGATGAGAGCCTGGCTTTAATCGTCCTTCTTCCAGCGCTTCGGTAAGAGCTATGGGAATTGAGGCTGATGAAGTATTGCCATATTTATGAATATTAACAAAAGTCTTCTCACGATCAGCGCCAAGCCTTTTAACAACGGCGTCGATGATTCTTAAATTAGCTTGATGGGGAATAATCAAATCGAGTTGTTGTTTATTTAATCCTGATTGTTCAAGCACTTCTTTTGATGCATGACTCATGCCTGCTACGGCACGTTTAAAAATATCTTGCCCTTTTAGTACCAGTGTTAAGGCTCCAGCTCCTTCTTGAAATCTATCCATATCACTGCCGAAGCCAGGCACTTTTAGAAAATCTGCAGAGCGACAATCATTGCCTATTGATGTTGCTAATATGCCAATATTCTCTTCAGTTGGTTCTAGTAAAACTGCACCAGCCCCATCTCCAAAGAGAACAGCGGTACTTCGATATTTCCAATTTAAATAAGTGGTTATTTTTTCAGCACCAATGACCAGAATTTTCTTAGCTAATCCACTTTCAATTTGAGCTCTGGCTAAGGTCAAGCCATAGAGGAAACCTGAACAGGCAGTATTGATATCGAGTGCTGCAGCATTAAAAGCACCTAGCTTAGTCTGCACTCGAGTCACAGCATTAGGAATTAATGTGTCTGCTGTACAGGTAGCCAATATAATGAGATCCACGTCTAGAGCTTCGACTCCAGCGGAAGCTAGGGCTCTTTCAGCTGCAATATGAGCTAAATCAGAAGTCTTAACATGACTAATACGACGTTGTTTGATTCCCGTGCGACTGGTTATCCATTCATCTGATGTTTCAAATAGATCTTTAAAATCATCATTATGAATTACTGTAGGAGGTAGACATTTCCCCCAGCCTGTAATTACAGCCTTAGTCATATTTTATGTCCTTTCACTGAGCTTTTCTAATCCTAGTATACCTTTCGATGTTATTGAATCAATGGGATTAACTTTATTTTCAATTACCATGGCTTTATTATCAATCTTTAGGGATAATGCCTTGCTTGATAATTTAACAAATAAGACCCTCCCATGCTTTTTCGTAATTTACAGATATTTCGTTTTACAAAAGAATTTACCACAACACCTGAAGAACTAGAAAAACGCTTAGCCGATGATCAATTTGTCGCCTGTGGTAGTCAGCAACTTTCAAGTTATGGGTGGGTTGAACCCCTTGGAAAAGCGGGTCAAATGTTTACACACACTACCAATAATCGCATTATGTTTTGTGCTCGTAAAGAAGAGCGATTATTACCGGCTTCTGTTGTTAAAGATAATGTAGAAATGCATGCCGAAAAAATAGAAGCTGAGCAGGGACGGCGAGTATTTCCTAGTGAACGACGTCGCTTGAGAGACGAAGCTACCCTAGAACTCCTTCCTAAAGCCTTTACTAAGAATCAATTGACCTTTGCCTATATCGATTTCGACTTGCAACTGCTTATCGTTGATACATCAAGTATTAAACGTGCAGAAGAACTAACGATATTATTAAGAAAAACCTTGGGTTCATTGCCGGTTATACCACCCATTGTTAAGCAATCTCCCGCTGTTGTGATGAGCCACTGGTTATTAAAATCATCCTTGCCTGCAGATATGGAAACGGGTGATCAGTGTGAGTTGCGCGATGTGAGTGAAAGCACAACAGTTATTCGATGTCGTGGAATCGATCTTCAAAGTGAAGAATTTTTAAATCATATCGACACTGGTATGCAAGTTATTAAAATTGAATTAGAGTGGAAAGAAAATTGTCAGTTTGTAATCAAAGAGGATTTATCAATAAACCGTCTTAAGTTTAGTGATATTCTTCAAGAGTCATTAAAAGATCTGGATAAAGATGATATTGCTGGTCGTTTTGATGCAGATTTTGCGATTATGGGTGCTGAAGTAGCAGAATTAATTCCACTGGTCTTTGAAGCCTTTGGTGGCATAGATGATGATATCACCTCGGCTGACAGCTAAGTTTTCTATTTGTTAACTAATTAGCACAAGGCGATAACCCTTATAAAAGGTGTTTGTTATTTGAAGTATTCTCAGTTCCTAAGAACTTGCTTATCATTAACTTGCTTATCATTAATAATGATGTTTTTACCAGCCTGTAGCAATCATGGTGATTTTAAGAAAGCACCCCCTGGTGCATCTATTTCAGGAACTTGGGAATTTGTCAGTGAAGACGAGGCATCCTATCAACAACTTCTTAATGCTTTAAATTATATGCCGCTTGGGATTCCTGGTCTTAGCAATAGCGATGTGGAATATAGCCGCCGAGCTAATTCAAGCTATTTCGAGCAAAAGTTACTTAGAGATATGTTAGTGGGGGTCTTTTCTATTACCCCTAAAGATATTTATATTGAGCAGAGTCCAACTCAAGTTTCAGTGGATTTTGGCGTTGCAGGTTTTCACACTTTCACTATTGGTGAGAAAAATGAACTCATTATGCAGGGGTTAGAAGTTGATGCCTATGCCGGTTGGATTAGTGGCCAATTTACTGTTCAAATTGGCAATAGCAATTATTACAAATTAATTGAAAAGTTCAATGTTATCAATGATAGGCTTATTCGTACCATAGAATTAAATATCTATGGTAAAGATAAGCCCTTGATACATAGACGATATTTTAAGTTAAACTCCAAACTATGATAAAAAAGTTGATATTAACCCACTAAGTTTAAATATGCTTACCTCTTTCCCAATCAGAATCGCCTAAATACTTTTCACCGGCACCAACAGCTCCATCTTCCATAGTGGTACCCATACTATCGTTCCAGCGATTAAGATAACCAAATAATGAAATAACTCCGAGTATTTCTACGATCTCGCCATCATCCCAATATTGATGTAAATTATCTTCAATAGTTTGATCAACGGCATTAGGTACAGCGGACGCTGCTAAGGCAAATTCAAAAGCGGCTTTCTCGGCATCTGAATATAAATCGCTGTCTCTAAAACTCCATATTTCAGCTAAACGCTCATCAGAACCACCATATCGGTGGGCAGCAAGAATAGTATGTGCCTGACAATATCGACAGCCTGTGCTAGCACTGGTGAGATAGCCAATTAAACGTTTCTGCTCACTAGTTACCGTACCGTGATTTTCCATAACAGCCATATTTAAGTTGATAAATGCCTTGGCAATCTCAGGGCGTCTTTGCATGGTAAGTACACTATTAGGTGGAAATCCAAGTGTTTCATTAAAAAATTTTGCTAATTCTATGACTTCTTCAGAATGATTGGTCGCTAAAGGTGTAACTAATGGCATTTTCTTCTCCTTTGTCGGTATTGGCTCAATTTAGTCGCATAATTTAGCCTTAAAACAGTGATTTGATAATTATGCCTGAAATAATTATTTGAGTGCTAACATTTAATTGCAAAAGGTTGTAAATATTTAGCTTTTATTCACTAAAAACATCATTTAAAATCACCTGTTTTTTTAATCTAGTCTATAATAAACTCCAAGAACAGAAAATTTACAACTATGGGTATCAATGTTACATGACTGAAGTCTTCATCATAGATGACGAACAACAGATTGCTGAGTTACTGGGGGAAACAGTTTCTCTGTCTGGATTTATTCCAAATATTTATACTGATGCAAGAGTATTTTTTGAGGAAAATAAATATTCTGATGATTCCATTATTATACTCGATTTAAATATGCCCGAAATGGATGGCATAGAAGTTATCCGTGAATTGTCTAAACACGAAAGCAAAGCATCTCTGATCTTAATGAGTGGTTACGATGTTGGTGTCCTCCATTCAGCTGAAAAACTCGCCTTTGCCTATGAGCTAGAAGTAATGACCAGTATTAATAAACCTATTCAGTTAGATAAATTGATAACGGTGCTCGTCAATCACCGAAAAACTCTAGGTGATAGTAAACCACTACCTGAACAAAATGTTTTTATTCCAACAGAGGAAGAGCTTAGCGCAGCTATCGATGCCGACCAGCTAGTTTTGCATTACCAACCACAGATCGACGTTCAATCGGGTGAAACTGTTGGAGCTGAAGCTCTGGTGAGATGGATGCATCCAGAACATGGTATGTTATTTCCTGATTGTTTTATTCCTCTCGCTGAACAATCTGAGCTGATGGGGAAACTAACCTCAAAAGTTCTCGACATAGCCATTGCTAGAGTCTCTCTGCAAGACAGTCTTGGCTGTAAGTTACCATTGTCGGTGAATGTGTCAGCAACTAATATTAGTAGTCTGGGTTTGCCGGAAGAGTTAAAGGATAAAATTAAAACCTTTAAACTTGACCACAGCTTACTGACCATTGAGATAACAGAGAGTGCTTTAATGGGAGAGTTAGTAACTTCACTTGATATTTTAACTCGCATACGTATGAAGGGTTTTGGGCTATCGATTGATGATTTTGGTACTGGCTTTTCATCCCTCTC
>JBLHLI010000110.1:0-7449 GCA_047618765.1 Enterobacterales bacterium
GCCTAACAGCATGCAGTCAAACAACAGAAACCTGCACAGATACTTCTAGCACTAAAAAGCCAAAAGTCATCAAATGGAAAATGGTAACAACTTGGCCTAAAAATTTCCAAGGCCTAGGTGAAGGCGCAGAGTTCCTTGCCCGCATTATCAATGAAATGAGTGGCGGCAGAATGCATGTGAAAGTTTATGGCAGTGGTGAGCTTGTGCCTGCCTTACAAACTTTTGATGCCGTAAGCCAAGGTACCGCTGAAATGGGACATGGAGCTTCCTATTATTGGAAGGGCAAAATGCCCGCAGCACCGTTTTTTACAACAGTTCCTTTTGGCTTAACCGTTTCAGAAATTCAAGGCTGGTTATTAAAAGGTGGTGGCTATGAACTCTGGCGTGAACTCTACAAACCTTTTGGTGTTCGCCCCTTTGTAGCAGGCAACACTGGCGTTCAAATGGCTGGTTGGTTTAACAAAGAGATTAACAGTCTTGATGATATAAAAGGCTTGAAGATGCGTATCCCAGGTCTTGGTGGCGAAGTCTTGAGCCGAGCTGGCGGCACACCTATTCTTATTCCTGGTAGTGAAGTTTTTACCGCTTTAGAAACCGGTGCTGTTGATGCTGCTGAATGGGTCGGCCCCTACAACGACTTAGCAATGGGGCTTTATAAGGCAGCAAAATATTATTATTACCCTGGTTGGCATGAACCTGGCACAACTGCCGAAGCTCTGGTTAATCAAGAAGCATTTGATACCTTACCGAAAGACTTACAACTTATAGTAGAACAAGCTTGCCACGCCGCAAGCCTAGATATGCAAGCTGATTTCACTGCAAAAAATAATGCAGCTTTACAAGTCTTGGTTGAGCAACATAACGTTCAACTCAGAAAACTGCCTGATGATGTGTTGATTAAATTAAGAGAACTTTCCGAACAGGTGGTCAAGGAAACAGCTGAACAAAATGAACTCGGCAAAAAGATATTTGCCTCTTATGATAGCTACAAAAAACAAGTTCGCGCTTGGAATGCCATTTCTGAAGCGGCCTATATTGATAGCTTAAGATTATCCTAAACTATCTTTATTAAAAAAAATCAACGTCATCATCTACAAATTCAACTTTATTAGGAGAGTGAGTCTTTTGAACTCCCTGATGAATTGCGAGCTCTTCAGAGGTTGTATAACTTCGAGCTAAACTAGTTAAGTAATTATCAACATCTGTTGAATTAGGGTCAGATAATTGATCAAAACTTAAGCTACCATCAACTAGTTTATGTTCGAGCTCAGAAATATTACCGCTTATGTGATTCAATATTTGGCTAACTCTGTCTTGAAATTGCAACTTCATAACGATGCCAGTGATTTCAGTACTAATATGCTTACTCATATTCACCATGAGGTTATCGGCCTCCGATAGACTATAAGTGGTGAATTTATGTTGATCAATAACCTCTTTAATAATTTTGTCAGAGCGACTAATAAGCTCTTCCTCTTGAACAGCTGAGCTCTTTGCAGAATTAAGAATATTTGTTACCCCGGCATTGATGACAGCAACCTTCTTCTTCATCTCCTTACCTGTTTCACTCGATTGAAAGGCAAGCTTTCTTACCTCATCAGCAACCACAGCAAAACCTCGACCGGCCTCACCCGCTCTCGCTGATTCTATAGCTGCATTAAGCGCGAGTAAATTGGTCTGATCAGCAACCTGTTGCACAGATTCAGCCATTTTTATTAAATCCGAGGTATAGCTATTTAATTCTTCGATATCCTGTAAACTATGATCTTTTATATCAACAATGTTTCTCAATGATCCAGACACTTCATTAAGCTCATCGTGAATATGATCTGCTGTTTTACGAATAGATTCTCTACTGTTAAAGGGCTCGCCACCACTTTCACCTTTATCGACTCCGGACATTTCAATAGTTACTTGTAGCTCACGACTTATTTCAAGAAAGCGTGTCGAAAGCTCGTTAACTGCTTCTGTTGATTGAGCAATCGAATTGTCTATTTGCTCAGCCCAAATCGGTGCCACCTTTGAATAAATGCGACTAAGGGAGTTAAAAGCTAAGTCTTCATCAGGTTTTTGTGAAAGAGCTTCGTTTAATTCATTAAACCGCTGCTGTTCAAGCTTAGTATTTTTAGACCAAATTACATAAGTACTAACAGTACCTAGTACCATTAAGATGCCTATAACCGTTTGAAGATAGTGGTTATTTAGCAAACTGATTGTAACAACTGTTAGCCCTAATATTCCCATGAGAACTAACAGGCCTTGAAACAATGTTGTAGCTGATTTATTTTCGTCCATTGAATTATCCATAACTTATTTTACCGAGTATTTTTAATAGCATAGCAGAAATTTAAAATTTAACTGCCATATATTAAATTAGGTAACCATGTTGCCAGCGATGGCCAAATTGCTAATAGGCATAATACGAAAAGTTGGATGCCAATAAAGGGGATTACGCCTTTGTATATCTCCAGCGTTTTTACAGATTCAGGTGCAACTCCTCTTAAATAGAATAATGAGAAGCCAAAAGGCGGAGTCAAAAAGGATGTTTGAAGGTTAATAGCGATCATAACACCTAACCAAACCGGATTAATCCCCATCATAAGTAGCACAGGTGCAACAATTGGCACTACAACAAAAGTAATCTCAATAAAATCAAGAATGAATCCAAGTAGAAACATCACTAGCATAACCACGACCATGGCTCCAACAACGCCTCCAGGCATTGCTGTAAAAATGCCACGAATCAATTCATCGCCCTCATAGGCTCGAAAAACTAACGAAAAGATTGAAGCTCCGATAAGAATGAGAAATACCATACTGCTTGTTTTAGTGGTTGTTAGCATCACCTGATGCAACCTTTTTAAGGTAAATTGCTTCTGTAAAAAGGCTAAAAACATTGCTCCAACTGCTCCGACCGAGGCTGCCTCTGTAGGAGTTGCAATACCCTTTAATATAGATCCAAGAACAGCAACAATTAATAACAGTGGTAAGACTAAGCTCTTTACTGCCTCTAAAAACCTTGAACGTAACGAACCTTGTCGTTCTGATTCTGGCAGAGGTGGTGCTAATTTAGGGTTCTTCATAGCTATGAAAGCAATGTACAACAGATAACAAAACACTAATAACATTCCAGGCACAATTGAACCCATAAAAAGATCGCCAACAGAGACGACTTTAGGTGGGAATATGCCCGCTTGGGCTTGGGCTTGTTGATAAGAGCTTGATAATACGTCCCCTAGCAGTACCAAAACAATAGATGGAGGAATAATCTGACCGAGTGTGCCCGACGCGCAGATAATGCCTGTAGCAAGACCTTTGTCATAACCGTTTTTTAACATAACCGGTAACGATAACAGCCCCATTGTCACAACCGTTGCTCCAACAATACCGGTACTGGCAGCGAGCATCATACCCACTATCGTGACACTAAAGCCTAAGCCGCCCGGTAATCCACCAAACAAACCTGCCATAGTGGATAACATTTTTTCAGCTATTTTTGCTCGCTCTAACATAGCCCCCATAAAAACAAATAAGGGCACGGCTATTAAGGTTTGATTATTAATGATACCGAATAGACGATTAGGCATAGCTCTCAACATGCTTGCGTCAATTATCTCAAAATGGCCACCAATAAAGGCAAAGACTAGCGCTGTGCCGGCAAGTGATAAAGCGACCGGATAACCCAGCATCAGTACCAAACAGACAATTAGGAACATCAAAAGAGGCATATATTCAATCATTGAACATTACCTCATTTTCATTTTTTAGATAGGGAGACTTTCCCTTGGCAAAAAGAAATAATAGAGAGCGCAGAATATTAGCCATACCTTGTACCATCATCATAATTGGCATAATGATTATTAAACTTTTTAATAAATAGAGTCCTGGTAAACCACCTGCTTCACCAGAACTTTCATTAATGCGCCAACTTAATAAAACATAGTCTAAACTCATGGTAAAAATATATAAACAAACTGGAAATAATAAGAAAAGCGTACCGCCAAGGTCAACCCAAGCACGATTTTTATGGGTCATCGAACTGTAAAAAACATCTACTCTGACATGTTCATCCTGTTGTAAGGTATAGGCAGCACCCAGTAAAAATATCATGCCATGGAGATAAGTAATTGATTCTTGTAGGGGAATTGAACCTATCTCAAATAAATAACGCAGAACCACAACAATAAACACTAATAAAACCAGCAATAATGTTAACCATGAAACTAAGCGACCACTCCAATAGCTCATTTTTTCTATCATTCTTGCTAGGCTAGCCAATCTGACTTGCAAACTATTCATAGTATTGAGATCTCTGCTGCAAAAAAATTATCCACAGCTCGATGGGAAACTTATCAACATTTTCATGCTAAAGAATCACTTAAGTTTATGTTCGTAACATATTGTTTTAATTGAATTTAAATTATTCATTATTATTATTTGACTAATTTATGCCGGCTTACAAATTCAAAAATCAAAATTTTAACCACAAATCTATCCACAGGCAACAATCATCAATTAGTTCTTTTATTCCAATTAGTTAGCATACCTTTCTTAATGTATTTAGAGGTTATGCCAATTAAGTGATTGATCACCATTCGAATAATATCCAATTTGGAACCTCAATTTGATCCCCCATGTCAGGGCCAAGCTTTATAAACTCTCCAGTGCCCTTTCTATCGATTAAATAATAGGTCGGCATGCCATTTTTTGGAGTAATCTTAATGGCTCGAAGTTTACCAGCAATATGATATTCTTTGAGAACACTATCTTTGTTTTCAACAATAGTGATTTCTGCGCGAGGCACATAACCGGGTTTCACTTTTGGCGCATCTTGAACGGGCTTTGTTTTACTACCATTTTTAGATTCTTTTGTATCTTGTTCAGCGGCGAAACTTACTCCATACACAATCATTATTATAATTACTATTAATTTATTCATACATCACTCTTCTGCTTAGATAGTTTATAGGATTATCCTATAGGATTCGTATACAATCTTCACCCTACTTTTATTAAATATATTATAGGCTATTGGAACTGACATGACAGAAAATAAACCTCCTTTAATTCTTGTTGATGGCTCTTCATACCTTTTTAGAGCTTTTCACGCCATGCCTCCCCTTGAAAACAGTAAAGGAAACCCAACCGGGGCTATTTACGGCGTCATTAATATGATGAAAAAACTTATTGCCGATTATAATCCTACTCATATGGCAATGATTTTTGATGCGAAAGGAAAAACTTTCAGAAACGATCTTTACTCAGACTATAAAGCCAATCGCCCACCCATGCCAGATGAGTTACGTGATCAAATACAGCCTTTGCATGATCTTATTTCAGCGATGGGTATACCACTAGTGGTAGTTCCAGGCGTAGAAGCTGATGATGTTATTGGAACTCTGGCGGTTCGCGCTGCTGCAGATAATGCCTCTGTCCTAATATCTACAGGTGATAAAGATTTAGCACAGCTAGTCACTCCCTCTATTCATTTAATTAATACCATGAGCAAGGTAACACTCGACGTTGAAGGTGTAATGAATAAGTTCGCTGTTCGTCCCGATCAAATAATTGATTATTTAGCCTTAATGGGTGATACCTCTGACAATATACCGGGTGTACCTAAGGTCGGTCCTAAAACGGCTTCAAAGTGGCTGACTCAATATGAGACATTAGATAACCTAATAGAACACTCTGGCGACATTAAAGGTAAAGTTGGTGAAAGTCTGCGTGATAATTTAGAGCAACTCCCCCTCAGTAGAGAACTGACAACGATAAAACTTGATGTTGCTGAGTTACCCCTGCATAAAAATTTGACCTTTGGTGAACCAGAGTCGGAAAAGCTCATAAAACTTTGTGCTGAGCTGGAATTTAAAACCTGGCTTGCTGAAGCCCAAAGTATAAACCCTACTGAAACACTTGTAGATACAACTGACGAGCCGGCAATTCCTGTAGAATACGAAACCATTTTAGATGAAGACAGATTCCAACATTGGCTCGATAAGCTTGAACAATCTAGTTTATTTGCTTTTGATACAGAAACAACAAGTCTCGACTATATGCAAGCAAGAGTGGTCGGTGTTTCTTTTTCAGTCAAGGCTGGTGAAGCTGCTTACCTGCCCTTTGCCCATGATTATATTGGTGCACCCAAACAACTCGATCAAGACTATGTACTTGGCAAATTGAAACCCCTTCTTGAAAATAACGAGCTAAAGAAAGTCGGTCAAAATCTCAAATATGATACCAGTGTTCTTGCAAATCATGGCATCCACCTAAAAGGCATCAAGTACGATACGATGTTAGAATCCTATGTCATTAACAGTGTAGGTAATCGTCATGACATGAACACCCTAGCTTTAAAATTTCTAAATCATAAAACCATTCACTTTGAAGAGGTCGCTGGAAAGGGTAAGAAACAAATTACCTTCAACCAAGTCGACCTTGAATTGGCAGGCCCCTATGCAGCAGAAGATGCTGACATCACACTACGCCTACATGAAAAGCTATGGCCTTCAATTGAAAATGAAGAACTATTAAAATCGGTGTTCGATAACATCGAACTGCCGCTAATTGATGTACTTTCCACAATAGAGCGAACAGGCGTCAAAATTGATTCCAATAAACTTATTATTCAAACCTCTGAACTCGCTAAAGAAATCGATCAACTTGAAGCTACCGCACATAATCTTGCCGGTACGATTTTTAATTTGGCTTCACCAAAACAACTTCAAGAAGTTCTTTTTGAACAACTCGGTCTGCCTGTTTTAAAACGAACGCCTAAAAAACAGCCCTCAACAGCAGAAGAAGTGTTGCAAGAGCTTGCTCATGATTATGAGCTACCAGGGATTATTCTCCAATATAGAAGTTTGAGTAAATTAAAATCGACCTATACTGATAAATTACCAAAAATGGTCAACCCTGATACAGGACGGATCCATACTTCTTATCATCAAGCAGTTACTGCAACGGGGCGACTTTCTTCCACTGAACCAAATCTACAAAACATTCCTATTCGAACTGCACAAGGTCGTCGCATTCGCAAAGCTTTCATTCCTGAAAATGGCTTTAGGATGGTTGCTATTGATTACTCTCAAATTGAATTAAGGATCATGGCGCATCTCTCAAGAGATGCTGGTCTTGTTAATGCTTTTGAGAATGGCCTTGATGTACACAGGGCTACGGCTGCTGAAGTTTTTGACCTCTGTGCAGAAGATGTCACCGCTGATCAAAGACGCAGCGCTAAAGCAATTAACTTTGGTCTGTTATATGGTATGTCAGCCTTTGGTCTCGCTAAACAGCTAGGCATCAACCGAAGCGATGCACAGCATTACATGAACACTTATTTTGCTCGTTATCCAGGTGTCCAAGCTTACATGGAAGAAACCCGAATTCAAGCACGTGATAAGGGCTACGTTGAAACATTATATGGAAGACGGCTCTACCTTCCTGACA
>JBLHLI010000111.1:0-7345 GCA_047618765.1 Enterobacterales bacterium
AAGGCGAACAAGAAAAAACCGAATTAGAGCAAATGAATGATGCTGAACGTGAACAAGTGCTTGAACAATGGTTACGAATGATTAAAGATGATCCTGGTGGATTGCTGCGCCGTAAGATGTATATGGAATATCAAAAACGGCAACAGCAAGGTAAAAAACGCCAGGATAAGGGAGAGAAGGTTTGGTAGATAAAAATCATGTGAAAGTTCTATTTTCATTTATTTTAATGTTATCTACTGTGGTAACAGCATTAATACAAGCTGAAGTTAGGGCTACCATAGATAGAAATCCTATCCGAGTGAACGAAACCTTTGAACTGACTCTGCATATGAATTCTGCACCAGTAACTCGACCACCTTTAATAGGCTTACCTGCTGAACTTGAAATAGTCAGAAGCACTAATTTTTACCAGAGCAGCACTATCAATGGAAAAACCGATGTACAAGCTGGTTGGCGCTTTATTTTAAGAGCTAAACTCGAAGGTATATTTACCATACCTTCATTTGAATTAGATGGAAAAAATACCCTAGCTCAACAAATCAAAGTTCTACCTCCAGTGAGTTCAACCGATGTAGGCGATCAACAAGACGCCATTAGATTAATAGCAACAGTTGATCATAAAAAAGTATATGTACAACAACAAATTATTTATACCATTCGTCTTTATAGAGCAGTCCAAGCTCAGTATGCAAGTCTTACAGATCCTGCCATGGAAGGAGCAATTCTTGAGCGCCTTGGTGAAGATAGCCAGTTTGAGACTGAAATAGAAGGTGTTCGATACATTGTTCTCGAACGACGTTATGTTATCTTCCCACAATCCAAGGGTACTCAAGTTATTTCACCTGTGGTGTTCACCGCTGAAGTTTCAGATGGTGCAAAACGATATAGTACGCTGGGTCGATTACGCTCAAGAACTAAAGCCATTAGCCTTAGTACTGAAGCCATTGAAATTAAAGTTAATGGACGCGCCCAAGGTGTATTGGATTGGTGGCTACCTGCAAAATCGATAAGTATGAATGAGCAATGGTTACCTGAGCCAATAGTCTATCGAGTTGGGGAACCAATTACTTGGAGCTATACTGTTAGCGCTGTCGGATTAACTGCAACTCAACTACCTGAAGTACTACCCGAAACAGTTGATGGCTTGAAGTTTTATCCAGATACGCCAACATCGACTAATCAAGTCAGTGAAAGTGGTCTTATCGGCCAAAGAACGCAAAAAATTGCAGTAGTACCTACCAAGGCCGGTCCTGTAACCATTCCAGAAATTAAACTAGCTTGGTGGAATGTAAAAGAAGATAGAGCTGAAGAGATAGTAATACCGGCCCAATCCATTGTTGTTCTTCCCTCTCTCACTGCTACAAAAGCGCCTTCAAGTGAGACAAATTCGTCTAACACTGCGTCTTCAGAACAGGCATCGAGTCAGAGTTCATCGAAAGGTGAAACTCAAACCGACAATAACAATAATCCACAACAAGATAATGTCATAGACAATCATGATGTAAGGTTATGGAAGATGATTGCCTTCATCAGTTTATTACTGTGGTTAATTTCAGCCTTGATTTTAACTATTAGAAATAAGAATGTCCTTGCCAAAACTGTAAAAAAATCATCACCTTCTCTAAAGTCAAGAACATCAATAGAAGATGTGAAAAAGTGCTGTAAAAAAGATTCTGCTAAAGCTACCAAAAATATATTGCTTAAATGGTGTAGTAGCAGACGTCAACTTCAGCACATTCATTCTTTATCCGCCCTTGCTAGAACTCTTAATGAAGTAACTAAGGGTGAAAGTAAGTTAGCTAAGCAATTAATTGCTTTAGAAAATCACCTATACGGAAAAGAAAATAGTTCTTGGGAAGCTAAAGAATTATCATCATCACTGAATGAATTAAAAATATTGAATACACTCACGGCTACTACTGAGAAGAGTAATGAGCTCCCTCCTCTTCATTTAACTGATCAATAGCACTTCATCAATTCAATTAAAGTGTCTAGGTTAGCCTAGTTAGATATCTTTTTAGTCGCCTTCTGTTTCCTGGACATCTGAATAAGATTTTGTCATTAGATTTTTCTTGCTGAATTTTTTCGTCAATTAAAAGAAATCTAGCAAATTGTTGCCACTCTCGATATTCATCGACACACTCAGGATCGTGATACATAAACTCATCACTGTATGGGATATAACCTTGCATAATATTGCCTCCTAGACACTTGACCTAGATCGAAAGAGTTCAATTTAGGTAATGTTTAGTAAAACAAATTATTATTGCAAAGTTACGCAGTAATCATGTTCGAAAGATGACCAATGATGGCCAAATTATGATGCTGTGTATGTACCCTACTGAACAGGGTACATACTATAAGCCTAGGACTTACTTTGATTAACTAACCTTATGCAGCTTTGAACGAGTAATAATAACTCTCTCAATGCAACAGAAAACTTAGCAAATTCATGACTATTGGTCGATTTGAAATCAGCAACCATTACTTGCCATCTTGAGACTAATTCACCATTCTCTCCAATCCAATTCTTAAGTTTCTCATCTGGAGTAAGTTTGGAATCAGTTAACTCTAGTAATGAAAGAGTAAGACCTCTTTGTTGCCAATCGAGTTCTTCTCTAAAGGCAGAGCGTGCGAAGGCCTGCCAATGATTATCAACTGGTTGAAGGACAATCTGTTCAAGAAACCAATGTAATTCAAGCTTAGCACCAAGCTTGTAATACAATTCAGCAACGTCCATTACAGACTCATTGCTCGTTTTAGAAATCTCAACAATGTCCAGAGCAGAAAATAAAGTACTTAGATAGGTTACTTGTTTGGCTAGAGATTTTGGTACGCCCTTTTCAACATAAGACTTAATGGTTCTATTTAAATCTTTAGACTCAGCCTTATCAAGAATATCTGACACATCTGCGTGAAGTAGCTGTACACCTCCTTTAAAGTAATCGATGTATTCCTGCAAACCTTTAGATTTATCACCATGACGTAAGAACCAGCGTGTAGCTCTTCGGATCATCCTTTGGGAACGAGCCATGATTTCTAATTGAACATCCGATGGTACTTTATTGTCGAGCTCTTGAATTTTTTGCCATAAAGTTCTGACATCAAAAATTTCTAAAGCTATAGAGAAGCAGTTTGCAATCTCAGCAAAACTAGCGCCTGTCTCATCTTTAATTCTATAGGCAAAGTTACTGCCCATAAAATTAACCATGGTGTTGGCGACTTCAGTTGCAATAATTTCATCATGCAGTCGATGATTACGCATTTCCTTAACATATTTTTTACGCAGAGGCTTAGGAAAGTAATTCAATAATACATTTTGATAATAAGGATTTTCGCTCACTTCTGGAACCAATAGTTCTTCTTTCAAAACCATTTTCCCATAAGCAACTAACACAGATAATTCAGCTCTAGTTAGACCTTTACCTTTAGATTTACGTTCTAACAGCTCATCATCAAAAGGGATAAATTCTAGTTTTCTATTAAGACGACCTTCTTTCTCAAGAGTATGAATAAAGCGCATATATTCCTTTAAGGTAGATACTGCTCTTCGTTCAGTTATACTGATTGATTGGATCTGGTTATAACAATCATTCAATACTATTTCTGAAACTTCATCGGTCATTGATGCTAGTAAGTTATTGCGTTGTTTTCTGGTCATATCGCCTTCAGAGACGATGGCATTTAACAAGATTTTGATATTAACTTCTTTATCTGAGCAATCCACACCACCAGCATTATCAATGAAGTCAGTATTTGCACGGCCTCCACTGAGCATATATTCGATACGCCCTCTCTGAGTCATACCAAGGTTTCCACCTTCGCCAACTACTTTACAACGCAGTTCAGCACCGTTAATCCTCACAGGATTATTGGCTTTGTCTCCTACATCTGAATGAGTTTCAGTTGCAGATTTAACATAGGTTCCAATACCGCCATTCCATAATAAATCGACCTTGGCTTTTAAGATTAAATTAATCACTTGATTCGGTGTTAATTCATTTTCTTTGGTATCTAATAAAACCTGCATTTGCGGTGTCAATTTGATCGACTTGCTAGACTTTAAAAAGATTCCTCCACCTTTGGATAATAATTTTTCAGAATAGTCATCCCAACCAGAACGGGGTAGCTCAAAGAGTCTTTTGCGTTCTTTAAAACTAGTCGCTACATTGGGATTCGGATCGATGAATATATGCATATGGTTAAATGCAGCTTGTAATTGTGTGTGCTCAGATAACAGCATGCCATTACCAAATACATCACCAGCCATATCACCGACAGCAACACAGGTGAAATTAGTATTTTGACAATCTATACCCATTTCTCGGAAATGCCTTTTCACCGATTCCCAGCCGCCTCTAGCGGTTATACCCATCTTCTTATGGTCATAACCTACGCTTCCGCCTGATGCGAAGGCATCTCCTAGCCAGAAGTTATATTCCTCGGCTATACCATTCGCTATATCGGAGAATGTCGCTGTTCCTTTATCTGCTGCTACGACTAGATAAGGGTCATCCTCATCGTGCCTAATTACATTTTCTGGATAAACTATTCCTTCATCAGCGTAGTTATCAGTAATATCAAGTAATGCTTTAATGAAGGTTTTATAACAATCGATACCTTCAGACATGAAGGCTTCCCTACCTTCTGTTTTATGAAGTTGCTTACAGAAGAAACCACCTTTGGCACCAACAGGTACGATGACAGAGTTTTTAACCTGCTGTGCTTTGACCAAACCAAGTACTTCAGTTCTGAAATCTTCCCTTCGATCTGACCAACGTAATCCACCTCGGGCCACTTTACCAAAGCGTAAGTGAACTCCTTCCACTCTCGGTGAATATACGAAAATCTCAAACATTGGGATTGGTTGAGGAATTTCAGGGATTATTGATGGGTTTAATTTAAATGAAATATAATTCTTTGGCTTGCCATTAGAATCATTTTGAAAGTAATTGGTTCTAACTGTTGCGCTAATAACATCAATATAACGAGATAAAATTCTATCTTCATCAAGATTATTTACTGCTCTTAATGCATTTCGGATTTTTCTACAGCGTTTTTTAAATTCGACTTCATTTAATACATCGCCATCAATTTTAAAACGGTCATTAAAGAGATCAACTAAACTACCGACTATTTTAGGATGCTTTGCGAGTGTTTCTTCAATATAGCTCTGTGAAAGGTTAAAACCTATTTGTAATAAGTATTTTGCATAAGCACGCAACATACTCGTCTCTCGCCAATTTAAATGAGCAGCGATTACTAATTTATTAAAACCATCATTTTCTGCATTACCTAACCAAACTTGAGCAAAGGTTTCTTGAAAATTATCTTTTATCTGGTCAAAGTTAATGGACTCTCCAATTTCAACAACCATATGAAAATCCAATATCCAACGCTTAATTTCATCGCTGCCATTCACTTCATAGGGAACTTCACCGAGTACATTACAGCCCATATTTTCGAGCATTGGTAAAACATCAGATAAGGGTGATGGTTCGTGAAGATTAAATAACTTAAATCGAATACGGTCATTGGTTTCTTCTTGTGGCCTATATAAAATCATCGATAATAGATTATCGCTACTCAATTCTTCTAAATGCTTAATATCATGAACAGTCGTTTGCTGAGATGATTCATCTTCATAACCAGCTGGAAAAGCATTCTTATAGATGCTGGCTAACTGAATACCCTGTTCATCACCATAGTCATCTTTCAATGCTTCCGTTAAGCTTTCTTGCCAGCTTTTTGCAGCCTCGGCCAATTCATGCTCAAGTTGTTTTATATCAGTACTAATGACATCTGAATTTTCAACATTAACTTGAATTAAAGTTCGAGCAAGAATAGATTCAGAGAAGTAGGTCGTTGATGGAACTTCACCTACGCCACCAAAAGCCCGTTTTAAAATTTCAGCAAATTTTAAACGAAGTTCTGTGTTATATAATTCTCTAGGTACAAATACTAGACAGCTGAAAAAGCGTCCAAAGGGGTCCTTTCTTACAAATAATCGAGTCGTGGGACGTTCTTGCATATGCAGAATACCCATGGTTATTTCATGAAGCTTTTTAACATCAATTTGAAATAATTCATCTCTAGGATAAGTTTCTAATAAATTAGCTAAAACTTTGCTGTCATGGCCTTTTGGAGACAACCCAGATAGTTTCATCACTGAGTCAACTTTATCTCTTAGTAAAGGGATAGCTTTGGGACTAAGATTATAAGCCGCAGAAGTATAGAGACCATAAAAACGATGTTTGCCGATTACATTGCCTTCACTATCGAAACGTTTGATTCCGATGTAATCTATATATGCAGGACGATGAACCGTTGATAAAGTACTGGTCTTACTGATGATCACCAAATCAGTATTATTAAGTGCCATCCTTTGAGCTAGTTTAGGTAAGATGGATAAATAGTATTCAGCTTGCTTTTTATCTTTCACCTTTTTTAAGCCGTAACTTTCTTTAGGTTCAGGTGCAAATAGATAATCACCCTTTACAGATTTAACATCATAATATCGATAACCCATAAAGGTAAAATTATTATCGCCAATCCAGGTTAGAAAATCTAATGCTTCGTCGAGGGATCTTTTTCTTTTAGGGAATTTAGATTTTGATACCTCGGCTATGACTTCTGTCAACTTGCTCCGCATCGGTAGCCAATCTTTGACTGTGGTATGTACATCATCTAAAATTCGTTGTAGGTTTGATTTAAGGAGTTCCAAGTCCTCACCAACTGCTTGCTTATCAACTTCAATAAATATTGGAGTTTCAGTAACCACGTCTTTCTCTTGATACAAGACTTCTAAAGCTGTTATTTGGCCTTTACTATTTCGAGTAAAATTAAACGGAACGCTTATCATCAAATGTGTATTTAATCCCATTCGATTCAATTCCATACGTATGGAATCGATCATAAATGGCATATCCACATGAACTAGTTCAATTACCGTATGCTTTGATTGCCAGCCATGCTCTTCAAGAGTTGGATTACTAACTCTAATTTTACCATTTTTTGCAGGGATTTCTCCTTGACTGAAATTCCATAAACTTAAAATTGATGCATATAACTCATCTGGATCTCGATTAATTAAATCATCTTCAGACACAGAGTTATAAAAATGATTACTGAAAGAAGCAACCAAAGCAGCCTTGGACTTACTTAATTTCTTATTTAATATTTTAGTCACTTTTTCCAGTATTAGTGGCGATTTTAATGCTGAACTATCAGTCATTGAATTTTCCTATTTAATAAAACTTCAACTATGTGTTTAATTGTAGATTATATTACAGCAATAAACAGTAATCTCAGTGAATAATTTTACCGCTCATTATTGTGGGTATTT
>JBLHLI010000112.1:0-7335 GCA_047618765.1 Enterobacterales bacterium
GGTCAGTGAGGCCTATATTCTCTCCGCTTTTTCTATATTTTGTTTGGAGGTTGTCTTGTCACGACGTGCTTTGTTAGCTCTAGAAGATGGCAGTCTTTTCTACGGTTTATCTATTGGTTATAATGCCACTAGTGTCGGTGAAGTAGTCTTTAATACTGCGATGACCGGTTACCAGGAAATTCTCTCAGATCCATCTTATGCCCAGCAAATGGTTACCCTGACCTATCCGCATATTGGTAATACCGGTATAACGGAAGAAGATCAGGAATCAAGAGCCATTTTTGCAACGGGATTAATCATTCGTGATTTACCAATTCTTGCCAGTAGTTGGCGTAAAGAAATAAGCCTCGATGAATATCTAATCCAAAACAAAGTCTCTGGCATAGCAGATATTGATACCAGACGTCTTACTCGAATTCTTCGGGATAAGGGCGCTTTAAGTGGCTGCATCTTTGTTGCCGATGATGAAGATAACATCGACGAGGCAGAGGCTCTCAATTTAGCTAAAGCATTTCCAGGACTAAAAGGTATGGATTTAGCGAAAGAAGTTACAATTGATGAAGCTTACCAGTGGTATGAAGGAAGCTGGAGTCTTGAAGATGGTTATACTCCAATTCTTGAAGCAGCAAAATATCATGTTGTTGCTTATGACTACGGTATTAAGACCAATATTTTAAGAATGTTAGCTGATAGAGGCTGTAAAGTAACAGTCGTACCTGCTAAAACGTCAGCTGAAACGGTTCTTGCTATGGAGCCTGACGGGGTATTTCTTTCCAATGGTCCTGGTGATCCAGAACCTTGTGAATATGCAATAACAGCAATTCAAACCATACTTAAAAGCAAGATGCCAGTTTTTGGTATCTGTCTAGGCCATCAATTACTGGGCTTAGCCAGTGGTGCTCAATCAATAAAAATGAAATTTGGCCATCACGGTGCTAATCATCCTGTACAAAACCTACAGGATAAAACAGTGATGATCTCAAGCCAGAACCACGGTTTTGCCATTGATGAGAGCACTTTACCTGCTAATATGGAGACCACACATCGTTCCCTTTTTGATGGTTCGCTCCAGGGTTTTAGAAGAACAGATTGCCAAGCCTACAGTTTTCAAGGCCACCCTGAAGCAAGTCCGGGTCCTCACGACGTAGCGCCTATTTTTGATCAATTTATTGAATTCATGTCTGAAAAATAATCGAGGATATTAGTTAAGATGCCAAAACGTACCGACATTAACAGTATTCTGATTCTTGGAGCTGGTCCTATCATCATTGGTCAGGCTTGTGAGTTTGACTATTCTGGAGCTCAGGCTTGTAAAGCGTTAAAAGAAGAGGGCTACCGGGTCATTCTTGTAAACTCAAATCCTGCAACGATTATGACTGATCCTGAAATGGCCGATGCAACATACATTGAGCCTATTCATTGGGATGTAGTTGAACAAATTATTGAAAAAGAAAAACCTGACGCCATTCTCCCTACAATGGGTGGTCAGACAGCATTAAATTGTGCTCTTGATTTAGCCTCAAGAGGCATTTTAGAAAAGCATAATGTACAAATGATTGGTGCCAACCGGGAAGCGATTGATATGGCAGAAGATCGTGAAAAATTCGCAAAGGCGATGAAACGCATTGGTCTTGATATGCCGGTATCGGGCATTGCACATAGCATGGAACAGGCACAAGTTGTACTCGATAAAGTAGGCTTTCCTTGCATCATTCGACCTTCTTTTACCATGGGCGGTTCAGGTGGTGGAATAGCTTATAATAAAGAAGAGTTTGAAGAGATTTGTGATCGAGGCCTAGACCTTTCACCAACCACTGAACTACTGATAGACGAGTCTTTGATTGGTTGGAAAGAATATGAAATGGAAGTGGTACGAGATACCAAAGACAATTGCATTATAATCTGCTCAATTGAAAACTTTGATCCGATGGGTGTTCATACTGGTGATTCGATAACAGTTGCTCCAGCGCAAACTCTAACCGATAAAGAATATCAAATACTGCGTAATGCCTCGATAAAAGTATTAAGAGAAATTGGTGTGGAAACCGGGGGCTCTAATGTGCAATTTGCTGTTAACCCGGCTAATGGGCGATTAGTTGTTATTGAAATGAACCCAAGAGTTTCACGTTCTTCTGCCTTAGCATCAAAAGCAACAGGTTTTCCCATTGCAAAAATCGCTGCAAAATTAGCCGTTGGTTATACGCTTGATGAACTTAAAAATGATATCACTGGTGGTGCAACTCCAGCATCATTTGAGCCTGCAATTGATTATGTGGTCACAAAAATACCACGCTTTAATTTCGAAAAGTTTCCAAATTGTGATGCCACTTTAACCACTCAAATGAAGTCCGTAGGTGAAGTGATGGCTATTGGCCGGACCTTCCAAGAATCATTACAAAAAGCCTTAAGAGGCTTAGAAGTTGGTGCAGATGGTTTTGATGAAAAAGCTGATCTAGGCGCCGATGACTTACTAGATATCATCAAACATGAAATTCAAATTCCAGGGGCTGAGAGAATTTGGTGGATAGGCGATGCATTTAGAGCCGGACTATCGATGTTGGAAATTAATGACCTGACTGCTATCGACCCATGGTTTTTAGTCCAGATAGAAGAATTGATTACTCTAGAAAATGAAACTAGCAAAATAGGTTTATCGGGCCTCGATAAAGCTTTCATTAAAAAGCTAAAACGCAAAGGTTTTTCTGACAGACGTTTGGCAAAAATCCTCGGTTCAACAGAACACGAATTTAGACGTAGACGTCATAAGTTTAATATCAGACCCGTTTATAAAAGAGTTGATACCTGTTCCGCTGAATTTGCAACTAATACAGCTTACATGTATTCAAGCTATGAAGAGGAGTGTGAAGCTGCACCCACTGATAATAAGAAAATTATGATTCTTGGTGGTGGCCCGAACCGAATTGGCCAAGGTATTGAGTTTGATTATTGCTGTGTTCATGCCGCTCTTGCAATGCGTGAAGATGGTTATGAAACGATCATGGTTAATTGTAATCCTGAAACAGTTTCAACTGATTATGATACCTCAGACAGGTTATATTTTGAGCCTTTAACACTTGAAGATGTGCTTGAGATAGTTGAAGTTGAAAAACCAGTTGGCGTGATTGTTCACTACGGTGGCCAGACTCCTCTTAAGCTTGCTCGTGACTTAGAAGCTGCAGGAGTACCTATCATTGGAACCTCTCCTGATGCTATTGATAGGGCTGAAGATCGCGAACGATTTCAGCGAGTTATCGACCGTTTAGGGCTTAAGCAACCACCTAACCGTACCGCTAGAAACATCGACCAAGGTGTTATTCTTGCTGAAGAAATTGGCTATCCCCTTGTAGTACGTCCATCTTATGTTCTTGGTGGCCGGGCTATGGAAATCGTCTATAACGAGAGCGAGTTACGCCGTTATATGACTGAGGCGGTAAGTGTTTCAAATGATGCGCCTGTGCTATTAGATCGCTTCCTCGATGACGCTATTGAAGTCGATGCCGATGCGATTTCTGACGGTAAAGAAGTGATGATCGCAGGTATTATGGAACATATTGAACAAGCAGGAGTTCACTCTGGCGATTCAGCATGCTCATTGCCGTGTTACAGTCTGAGTCAAGATATTCAAGATAGAATGCGTGAGCAAATGGTACAACTTGCACTAGAGTTAGAAGTCGTGGGTTTGATGAATGCTCAGTTTGCTGTAAAAGGCGATGATATTTATATTCTTGAAGTTAACCCTCGTGCCTCAAGAACAGTTCCCTTTGTTTCAAAAGCCACAGGATTACAATTAGCTAAGATAGCAGCTCGCTGCATGGCTGGCACATCGTTGGCTGAGCAAGGTGGATTCAAAGAAGTTATTCCTCCTTATTTCAGTGTTAAAGAAGCCGTTTTCCCATTCAACAAGTTCCACGGAACTGATCCTATGCTGTCACCTGAGATGAAATCAACAGGTGAAGCGATGGGTGTTGGCGAGTCTTTTGGTGAGGCTTATCATAAAGCTCAACGAGGCGGTAATAAAACCATTCCAACCGGTGGGCGAGCAATCATTACTGTTCGCGATGCTGATAAAGGAAAGGCAGTTGTCGCAGCAAAGGCAATGATTGAACAAGGTTTTGATATTTACGCTACCAGTGGTACTGAAAAAGTACTAACTAAAGCTGGGGTACCCTGTACAAGAGTGAATAAAGTTCTTGAAGGGCGACCACACGTCGTAGACATGATTAAAAACGGTGAAGTAAATTATATTGTAAATACTGCGGAAGGTAAAATGGCGTTAGAGGACTCTTATGTCATTAGAAAAGCTACCTTGCAACAGAAAGTGTATTATAGCACAACACTTGCAGGTGCGATGGCTACTTGTGAAGCTCTAGCTTCTAGTAATAAGCAAAAAGTTTCATCTATCCAAGAGTTGCATCAAAGAATTGAAGACACTATTTAGTAGACATTAGATAGTAGATAACTAATTAGTAAATTAATACAGAAAACAGAATTAGAAATAGGGAAATTTTATGCAAAGAGAACCAATGACAGTTCAAAGTGCCAAAGCACTTAATGATGAACTTATTGAACTAAAAACAGTCGTTCGCCCAAGAATAACTAATTCTATTGCTGATGCAAGGGCTCACGGTGATCTGAAAGAAAATGCTGAATACCATGCGGCACGAGAGCAGCAAAGTTTTAGTGAAGGCAGAATATTAGAACTAGAAAGTAAAATATCGAACGCTCAAATTATTGACGTCACAAAGATGACTAATAATGGTAAAGTTATTTTTGGCACAACTGTACACCTCTTAAATTTAGATACAGAGGAAGAAGTAACTTATCGTATAGTTGGAAATGATGAAGCTGATATCAAGCAAAATTTAATATCCGTACGCTCTCCAATTGCTAGAGCATTAATTAGCAAAGAAGAAGGCGATGAAACTGAGGTACAAACTCCTGGTGGGCTAGTAGCTTACGAGATCACTAAAGTTGAATACCTTTAAATATAAAAGACATTATTATGAAATTAAATATTAAACAAATTAAACATCTGAGAAAAATTGGACACGGCCTATCTCCTGTTGTGATAGTCGCTGACCGCGGGTTAGTTGAAACTGTTTTAACAGCGATAGAAGAAGCTTTGGATGTACATGAATTAATTAAGGTGAAAGTAAGGCTGCAAAGAGAGCAGAGACTTGAACTTTATAATGAAATCTGTGCAAAAACAGGAGCCGGCCAGGTTCAAACTATTGGCATGGTGCTTCTGATATATCGGCCAACCAAAGATTATATTATTTCACTTCCGGGCCCAAAGATTAAAGCGAAATAATTCGTTTTAATCGAGTTTTTGATCCGCTCAGTTATTTATTACGTATAGTTATAGTAATATATCTAGATAACATTTTATCTAAAGGCTATTTATTTAAAGTATGGCACGTAGTAAAAGCAGCAATAGTTGGCTTACAGAACACTTTAATGACCGTTTTGTGCAACAAGCACAACAGGACGGATTGCGTTCACGTGCAGCTTATAAGCTAGAAGAAATAAACAAAAAAGATAAATTACTTAAACCTGGGCAGAAAATTGTCGATCTAGGCTCAGCCCCTGGAAGTTGGTCTCAATGGCTTACCTATCATTTAAAAGGTAAGTCGCGCATTATCGCAACAGATATTCTTCCCATGGATGTATTACCCGATGTGGAGTTTATTCAGGGTGATTTTCGTGAAGATGAAGTTCTTGAAAAAATACTCAATGTCATAGGAGATGGTAAGGCAGACCTTGTATTATCAGATATGGCCCCCAATATGAGTGGAGTAGATGCAATAGATCAACCCAAAGCAATGTATCTGGCTGAATTAGCTTTAGATCTAGGCTGTCAGGTATTAAAAAAGGACGGCGGATTTGTGGTTAAAGTATTTCAGGGCACTGATTCTGATAACTTTTTGGCTGATTGCAGAACTAAATTTGCTAAAGTAAAGATAAGAAAGCCTGAGGCATCCCGTGCACGTTCTAGGGAAGTTTATATAGTTGCTACTGGCTATAAAGGTGAGATTTAACAATTGGTATAAAATATTTGGTAACTATTTAGAAACCAAATCAGCTACCTAGACTGTAATAGAGTGGTGTATCCTAACTCTATAGTTAAGAAAGATAACCGGTAAGATAAGAGGTGTAGTTTGAACGATCTGACTAAAAATATGCTGCTCTGGCTAGTAATAGCTGTTGTACTGATTTCACTATTTAATAATTTTAATCCTGGACAGTCTCCAATTAAAACTATTGAGTATTCAACATTTAAATCAGACATTAAAAGAGGCAAAGTAGGCGAAGTTGAAATTAATCCCAATACTCGAGAAATTCTCGGTACTACTAAAAGTGGTGATAAATTCCGCGTTATGATACCTCTTGGTGGCGATATTCTGGAAACGTTACTAGAAGATTATCCTGAAATTTCTGTTAAAGGTACAGAAAACGAAGAATCTAGCTTCTTAGCCCAACTATTCATCTCTTGGTTTCCAATGCTATTACTTATCGGCGTTTGGATATTTTTTATGCGCCAAATGCAAGGTGGCGGCGGTGGACGTGGCGCCATGTCCTTTGGTAAGAGTAAAGCAAAACTATTAAATGAAGAACAATCAAAGACAACCTTTGCTGATGTAGCAGGCTGTGAAGAAGCCAAAGAAGAAGTCAGTGAATTAGTCGATTTCCTTAGAGACCCTGGCAGATTTCAACGCCTAGGTGGCAAATTGCCCCGTGGTATCTTAATGGTAGGTCCTCCTGGAACAGGTAAAACATTACTAGCAAGAGCAATTGCTGGTGAAGCGAAAGTTCCATTTTATACAATTTCAGGTTCTGATTTTGTAGAAATGTTTGTTGGTGTTGGTGCATCAAGAGTCAGAGATATGTTTGAGCAAGCTAAGAAAGCTAGCCCCTGCATAATCTTCATCGATGAGATTGATGCAGTAGGTCGTCACCGTGGTGCTGGCATGGGTGGTGGACATGATGAACGTGAACAAACATTAAACCAGTTATTGGTTGAAATGGATGGTTTTGAAGGTGATGAAGGTGTCATCGTAATTGCCGCAACAAACCGACCTGATGTACTTGACCCAGCTCTTTTAAGACCTGGTCGTTTTGACAGACAAGTAACAGTCGGTCTACCTGACATCAAGGGTCGTGAAATGATCCTAAAAGTGCATATTCGTAAGGTGCCAATCGATGATGACGTCGATGCAGGCATAATTGCTCGCGGTACTCCTGGATTCTCAGGTGCAGATTTAGCCAACCTAGTTAATGAGGCAGCTTTGTTTGCTGCAAAAAGTAATCGTAAACTAGTTCATATGGAAGAATTCG
>JBLHLI010000113.1:0-7334 GCA_047618765.1 Enterobacterales bacterium
CCACTATCTACATCCACAATTGATAAGCGTTCATGGACCAAAATGGCTTTATCATTGGCGTACGTTCCTGACCAATCCGGGCCACGATGACGTTGATTTCTTGATAATTGAATAGCTTGTTTTCGTAAGACTGCTGCATCTGTTTTTATGTCTAGGATGCCTAATATTGAACACATGTTGTTGGCCTTTTTAATGCTTTATAAGTAATTCTGTACAGTTAATAATGTAATCATCAACTATTTTGTCAAATAATTAAATAGTATTTAATAAATATAGCTTATAACCAAGAAACTATTTAAAATATCGGTCAAATACCAAGAATTGTTTAAAAAACTAAGGTAAATGCTATGGATAATTATCAAATCGATGATCTCGATAAAAATATCCTCAATATTTTAATGAAAAATGCTCGTCTTCCTTATGCTGAGTTAGCAAAAAAATTTAAAGTCAGTGCTGCAACCATTCATGTGCGCATCGAAAAAATGAAGAATGCAGGTATTATCACCGGCACTCATTTAGCCATTGAGCATAAAAAGCTGGGTTATGATGTTTGCTGCTTTATCGGCATAAAACTTTCTAATGCTGGCGATTATCCTGAGGTTATCGAACAGCTTAGGGATATTGAAGAAGTGGTTGAGGCTTATTACACAACAGGCCAATATAGTATCTTTATAAAGATCATGACCACCGCTATTGAAGAGTTGCAATGGCTTCTAATAGACAAGATCCAATCTATTGAGAAGATCCAAGCTACCGATACGTTAATATCTCTTCAAAACTCGATTAACCGTGATATCCAACTGAAAGTTAATCAGCAATTATAACTTGGGTCGCCTTGCGTTCAGCTGAAGGATAGGAACCCAAGATTTTAATGGTTCGACAACTTTCTTTAAGTTTGTCGATGGCTTGAGTAACTCTGTCCTCTGACTGGTTTCCGTCTAAATCAATATAAAAGAGCTCTTCCCATGGATTGCCCAAGATCGGTCTTGATTCGAGTTTAGTTAGGTTAATGCCAAAGCTTTGGAAAACAACTAGTGCTGCAACGAGCGCACCAGGCTTTTGTTGTGTTGCTATTATCAACGTTGTCTTACAGGGTAATGATTGATGAACAGTTTGAGGGTTTCTTGCTAAGACTAGAAAGCGACTAAAGTTATCTTTTTGATCGGCAACATCAGTGGCTACAACTTGAAGTTTATACACTGCAGCACCCTGATGACCAGCAAGTGCCGCGATATTTTTCCGTCCATCACTTTTAACAATTTGTAAGGCATGGGCAGTGCTGTTGGTGTATTCAACATTTTCAATTCCCATCTTTTTAAGTTGACGAATACATTGTGCCCGCGCCTGTGGATGAGCGATAACAGTATCAATCTCATCAAGGTTTACCCCTATATTTGAAATTAGACAATGCTCAACTCTTAACAACTCCTCACCAATAATAGATAAAGGGCAATCTTTGAGAAGATCATAAACCTCATTAATTCCACCTGAAGTGGTGTTCTCAATAGGCAACAATGTTACATCTGCTCTACCTTCAATTACGTGAGTTACGGCCTCTTTAAAATCATCACAACATAAATGCTCAATGGATTTTTTGCTGTGCGAGTAATGATTGTCACTAGCAAGATAACTGTATGAACCTTCAGCACCTAAATGCGCAACTTTTATTACGTTTTCTGAAGAGGAATTATTTTCGCCTTGTAAAAAAACTTCTTGGATCTGTAAAGAGTCATCAATAATGCGATGAAATATATCTAGGATGAAATGGCTATCAAGATTTTTATCTTTGCCGAGTCGAATTAGTCGACTAAGTAGTTCATTTTCACGAACTTTATCGCGCAGCATCATTCCATGCTGGGTTTTTGTTGCTGCCACATCGCGAACTAACTCTCGTCTTTTTGAAAAAAGTGTCAATAGCTCTTCATCGAGTTGACTGATATCTTTTCGTAAAGCTGCTAGTGGTGAATTGTCTGAATTAATCATAGAGTTAGAGTAACTTTAGCCGTTCATTGCTGTCAACAGATTGATTAAGATGAAGTACAAATAATTATTGAATTGAGTTTTCTCATTAGGTAATTTGATTAGATTGTCGTTACAATGGGCTTGAGCAATAAAAGAGGTTTTGGATAGTAAAGTGACAGAGACAAATAACAATCTAACCATTAAACAGTTAGATCAAAAAATTCTACACTTACAAAGACAGCGAAAGCAATTATTAACACAATCGTTGCCTGTTAGTTATGACTGTAGCAAAAGTGGCAATCGAAATATTGTGGTTATTGGCGGTAAAGGTCAGCTAGGACAGTTGTTTGTAAAACTGTTTAAATGTTCCGGTTATTCGGTAGCTATCATTGAAAAAGATAATTGGGACAATGCTGAGAAAGTACTCTCTGAAGCTAGCCTTGTGCTTGTTGCGGTGCCGATAAATATCACGAATCAAGTAATTCAAAGCTTACCTCAGTTGCCTGAAGACTGTGTTCTTGCCGATGTTACGAGTATTAAACAATCTCCCCTCGAGACCATGTTAGAGACTCATAGTGGGCCTGTTGTGGGTCTACATCCCATGTTTGGGCCTGATGTGTCTAACTTTAATAACCAAACAGTTATTATTTGTGATGGACGCGAGGCTTCCCAGTACCAATGGCTTGTTGAGCAACTAAAAATCTGGCAAGCGGTAACCTATGTAATTTCTGCAAAACAACATGATAAGGCAATGGCCATGGTACAGGTGATGCGTCACTTTTCTACCGTTGCCTATGGTTATCATCTGATGGAAGAAGATACGAATCTCTCGGAGATTATTGCACTGAGTTCACCTATTTATAGGTTGGAGCTGGCAATGGTTGGCAGGCTATTTGCCCAAGATAAAGAGCTTTATACCGACATTATTTTTTCTAATATAGATAATGCCCAGTCGATAAAACGTTTTAGTGAGCGCTTTGAAGAGCTTTTGGTGCTCATGCAAGAGGGCGATAAAAATGCTTTTGCTGAAATATTTGAAAAGGTCTCACTTTGGTTTGGTGATTATTCCGAGCAATTTCTAGCAGAGAGCAGTGAAATGTTGATTAGCACCAATGAAACCTTAGCTAGAAATAAAAATAGCTAAAGTTTTATTAAATTATACTTTTATAGGATTCTGGTTTATAGACTTTATTGACGCTCACTAACTATCACTGCAAATAGTGTTCATTCATGAAATATTGCCTTTGTTCTGCAATGTGCCAAAAGCAGAACTTACTCGATGGCAGCTAACGTCACATCACAAAGCGGCCAGTCAGATATCCCCATCGTAATTGTTGGATACCGGCGTCAGAGCGTTGGAGTCCGGTGCGTCATGCTGCCACTTGACATTGGGTCATGGGCAGCGTTCGAATGTTCTGAAAGTTAGTTTTGTGTTGCTGTACCTTTCTCCATTACTGAACGTAATCCTGAAGTCCCGCCTGTCACTTTCGATGTATTCATAGCCAGGCAAGCCGCTATCCATGATTGGGCTACCGATCAGCCCTGCACTGACGAATATCGCGTACGTAACAAAACCACGAGTCTCATACCTGTACTCGCAAAGGTTGTTGAAGTTGTCAACTCTGCTGGTAACGTCCACCCAGGCAGACAGGCCCTGTGGACCAACTTCACCCTGGATACCTTGATCACCCTGGATACCTTGATCACCCTGGATACCTTGATCACCCTGGATACCTTGATCACCCTGGATACCTTGATCACCCTGGATACCTTGACCACCCTGGATACCTTGATCACCCTGGATACCTTGATCACCCTGGATACCTTGGCCACCCTGGATACCTTGGCCACCCTGGATACCTTGATCACCCTGGATACCTTGATCACCAGTCAATCCGATAGCCCCAATAGTAATTGGATAAGTGGTTAGATTGTTTTTCTTGTCATCACTCATCACACTAATAGAATATGTACCTGCTAATGATGCAAAATTTTCAGGTAACACAACAATTAATTCCTGAACTGATGGATCAAAACCGACTACTGGCAATTCTGTTTCTGTGCCTGATACTGGATCATATATGGATACAATACCTTCAAAGTCGAGCTCTTTACTAAAACCTGTTCCTTGTATTGTTAACGTACCTGCACAGGAGGCACATAAACTCTGATCGATCATTGGTTCAACAGAATGAATGACAAGTGTCTTATCAATAGCGTCAGACTTGGCTTCAATAATTGTAAAGCTCGAAGAAAGGCTCAATATCAATGTTGTTATTAGTAATTTATTCACGTTATTTTATACTCCATTATATTTCCAGGGTAGTTACTGGAATAATTCATAGTTAATAATATTAGAAGTCTTGCTGAGAGAAGCGAAGAATTACCATCCTTGTCTTTATTATTATCGAAGTCAGCCTTGACTGCGATGAATGAAATATATACGAAGAATAAATAGAACACAATAAATAATGGAGGGTAGGCGATAAATTATTTTCAATGTGTCGTTTGAGTATAATAGTACGTTGAATTTCTTGTAATCAAGCACTTAGATAACATTACTGATTAATAAACGACTACAAAATAAGCGAATAAAGCTAGAAAGCAATGAATTACTTATATGTCTCTTTATCGAACAAAGCGGTCAGTCAACTATGTCGGCTAACGTCACAAAACGGACATCAGTGAGATATAATTTAAGCCCTTCCGACTCGGGAATTTTTGGGGCTTAGGTAACCAATATATAGGTATTCTATTTTAAGAAAATGACTACAAAAATAGCAAACAAATACTTTTATTTAATAAATGATGCATCTGGTACTCCTGTAAAACAACTAAGCACGTAAGGAAAGCCGTCGGTAACATAGTAGCCATAGACACCATCAATAGTCATTCCATTACATTGGTCAAGGTCACCACTGCCATCAACAAATTCATAATCATCACGATATGTTCCGTCATATGCACCACCGGGCTCCCCTGCTCCTGAAGGTCTACTACCCGCTTTTAATTGAAAACTCGATAGTGCTTTCCTGATACTCCCAATACTCTCAAAATAAGAACCAAATATGGGAAAACCATCTGCAGCAAAGCCTACAAGCGGTGAAACTTCATTGGTATTCACATCACTGAAAAGTGCATTTGGTTTACCATGATAGTGGTAACTTCCATTAGGTTGAGAATGTGCATTATGAGAGTCTACTTGAAATCCGTTATCAAGATACATCGGATCATAACGCCATGGTTGATTGATGTCATTACAGCCAATTTTTCCATCGCCTACACCAAAACATGCTGCTGCTAGTAGATCAACTTTCACACCATTAAGCAATATTGCATTATCGACGTTAAGGGAAATTGCAGTTGGATTAGCTACTGGTATAGGGCTTGCTGTAATTTCAAAGACAATATCTTGCTCACTGACATCATTAGGGAAAGCCTGTTCACCGTCATTAAAATCATGGTTAGGAATATTATCAGTGTGAATAATACACTTACCGTTTTCAAAAATGATGGTAGAATTGCCATTAAACTCTCGGCTGTTTTTGATATCACTGACTGTTGATTGATAGTTTTCTACGTAGGCCGCACAATTTGCGCTTCGATTAGTTAGCTGAATATTCGTTATGTCTATTGCACTACTATTTCTAATTCGCTCTGCTTCTGCAGATAGTTCATTGACAATATCGGTATGACTAGCCGTTAATAAGAGATTATTAGTTTCTGCTAAATCGATACTCACCTGATATAGTTCTTGAGAGCCATCAGAAAATTCGATCAGCTTATATTCATCATTTCTAACAACCCAACCACTGACATCCGCACTAATAAATTCAGAATAGTTATAATTTCTTTTACCCTCAGCACTTTCAGATAAGAGATCAGAAAAGCTATAGCTGTTATTGATATGAGATATTGAATTTCCAGCAACTTGGTTAATTGTTGCAAAAAAATCTGAGGTATTCACTAATGCAGATTCGTGTACATTTTCACGTGTAACACCAGCACCGGAGGCAACCATTGGTACTCTAATACCGCCTTCATATAGAGAACCTTTACCGTGTTGACGATTATAGACAGACGCATCAATAACTGCTGAAGGTGTTCCATTATCTCCAATATAGATAATCAATGTATTTGCCAATTCATCATCAGGAATAGCCGCAAGTAATCGCCCGATTTCTGTATCCATTGCTTCAATTGCTGCTAAATAATATTCACGTTTATTGACGTCTATATCAGCCTGTGTTCCTGAGAGTTCACTACGACTATGTAAATTAGCAGGTGGTAAGTGAAAGGGGGAATGCGGAGCCACATAGGCTAACCATAAAAACCAGGGTGTATTTTGTACGCGCTGCTCTGCAAGCCAATCAATAGCTAGATCGGTTAACTTTGTTGTGTGATACTCAGTCGAATTAGAACTCACACCGTTTATGGTTAAATCCCAATCATAATAGTCATCAATTGTGCCTTGTATGGAGCCAGCATAATATTCAATACCACTGTCAAGAGGATGATCTAAAGCAGAATTTCCCCCACCCAAATGCCATTTGCCTATTACTGCAGAATTGTAATCTGAACTATTCGATTGAGATTTCAGAAAACGCTGCAACGTCTGAGTAGAACTATCCATGGATGCAGGAATAAAATCAATGCCACTTTTCACTCCGTGTTGACCGGTTATAATCGTTCCCCTTGTTGTGGTACAAGCAGGTGTTGCCCAAACGTTGTCAAAGGTAATACCACCGTTTGCTAGCTGATTAATAGTTGGGGTGACTGGCACATCAGATGAATAATTGTATTGAGCTGAGGCATCAAGCCCCTGATCATCAGAGATGATCAATAAAATATTGGTTTTGCCAGTGGTTTGACTTGCTGTAACAGCGCCTGTCTCGCTACTAACAATCGTTTCACTAAAATTATCGCCATCGATATAACTCACTGAAGCCGATAATGTATATCCAATGTCACTACTTTCAATGAGGTAATTGATTGTTGTAGCATTTGAGATATCCGATGTTGCGTTATTAATAGTACGATGCCATTGATAACTAAAGGTGCCTAAACCATTCGCATCAGCTATATCATTACTAAGTGTTAAGGTTTCACCACTTAATAACACTCCATTTATGGTTAATGCTCCAGAGGGGGAGCTATTTGTTGGTGTGTTTGGCTGTGGAAGGGAAGAACCATCTTCACCACCTCCACCACCACCACATGATGATAGAAATAATGTAACCAAAAGAGAAACAAGCCACATAGATACTATTTTTAATAGCTGCGCATTATCAAAACTCATTGTTCAGTCACCTCAAGAGTAAATACTATCTTACTACTAACGTTTACCACTATAAATGGTTGACATAAACGGG
>JBLHLI010000114.1:0-7293 GCA_047618765.1 Enterobacterales bacterium
TATTAAACTATTAAACTATTAACGACTAGAGGGATTATAAAGAGATGGGGTTGGTTAGTAATTGACCAGGATCAATGAGAGTTGGATTATAAGTTAGATATTTCATCGAAATATCCCTATACACACAAAGGTAAGACTGTCGCAGTTCGTCACGAAGCTGCTGGTCGTTGATAAGAGTTTTAAGTACCGCTTTGTTCGAGGAGTAGTCGTTCAGATTACTTTCATATTTGATACAATTTATATATTTAAGCACATTGCTTTTGATGTATACAGTCAATAACCGATATAGTGTTGCTCATTTAATAGTTTAGTAACTTGAGAATTTAACATGAATATTGAACAATCATTATAGCAAATGAAAGCTAAATGGGATGCATTAGGAATCAAGAAAGACTTTTCTAAACGCCATCGTTTTTCAAGTAAATTAATTATAAAATAGTCTTCTCTTCTTAATTTGTTTTTCTAAGTACATAGAAAAAGCTATAAGTAAGTGCAAGAATAAAAAAGCCACTCATCATCGCAATTAAAAATTCTTTTTGCATTCCACTGTGGGACATGACGTAATTAAAAAATATCTTAAAATCATCTACATTAAAAAGATTACTCGTAAGATTTTCTTCAACATAAGGCCTATTCATAAATTTCGTTGAAAAAATATAAAATGGCCAGCACGCAAGACCAATGAGAATGGGATTTATGAAAATAAATGCTTTATAAACTCTATTCTCTTCCTTTTGAATTTCTTTGTTTGACCAAAAGATATCAAGCTCATCTAGATCTTTTCTAGTCATAATTGAACTATTATCCTTCATAAATGCAGTGATCCCACCATGCTTAATAAATATCCTTTTCATAAAGAAGTAAGCAATTAAATTAATAATGAAAGGGATAGACAAGTGAAGCATTTTAATCATAGGGGGAAAGTTATCTAATTTAAAAGAAATGCCAAGAAAAACGGCACTTATAAGAAGAAACAAAAGCCCAAAATTTCGCATAAATTTGCGATTAGCAATTCGTACTGATGAAGGTAGATTTTTGATATATTCGACTTTTACTTTATCTCCAATTTTTTCAGAAATATAACTTTTACTCAAGCCACCAGTAAAGAAAGTTTCATTTCCATCGTAGATAAAGCTTACTATTGCACGATACACCAAACTACTTGATCTACGATTCCCTGTTCTTGTGACAGAAATATGTTTTTCTATTCCAACAATTTTGCCATTTTTTTGAATTGAATTCTTCTTATACATGAAATCATATAGAAAAAAACCAAGTCCAAAGAACATAAAACCGCTACTAATTAGTACGATGCCTGTATTACTCATAATATCAACGAATAAATTTATAATAATTAAACTGTATCATCAATTAATATAAAAAGAGTATTTCCATAACGAAGTAATCGGCAGAAAGGACCAAGTATTTTGTAAGTATTTATAATGACCTATGCAGGTGCTGTAGTGGTCTAATGAAGCCGAACATTATTATAAGTGGTAAGGTTAACATTTTACTACTTGCCTGAAACCTTTGGTATACCTTAGTTTCAGGTTAATAGTTGTTAACTCAATAGAAGAAATTAGTTTACGCAGATCATGATTTAGCTACTGGTGGCGGCCTTCCCAGCCACACCCCGGCACACGAATCAGTCGCTACCGTTGCTCCCTTCCGGGCCTGGCGGAGTTTACGACCTATCATTGCGAGGGGACCAAAAAGACCACCATAAAACGATATGTTACTTTGTTATAAAAACCGGTCAATGCAGCCTTGGCTGTATGACCGGACGAGATTATGTCTGATCAGCGTCCTGACTTCAAGCGCTTTGAGTGTTGTATCTCTAATTAATTAACAACTCATTCATTTTTGGTTGAATTGCTAACATTTTTTTATAAATATCTATGGTGACTTCTTCGACGAGTATGTCAATTTCATCGCCTGACATGAATTTTTCAGTAAACCCAGGATTAACCTTATCTATATGAGTTCGTGCAGAGTTAACAAAAGCTGCTATCAGATCTTTCACACTTTCATTACCCATAGAAATTCGTAACGTTGTAGGATAAATCCTCGCTTCCTTCATAGCTTGTTCGCTTAGCTCTGAGTGAGATGTTAAGGCCGGACAAAGTACCATAGAGTTACACTGTCCAATACTAACCATCAAACTAAAACCAGGCTCTAGGCCATCGAAAAATCTTGAAAATGTTTCACGCTCAATATGAGCACTTTCCATATCAATGGTAAACAAAGACGCAGGCATGCCGTTAGTCAAACATTTCTCTTTCAAGGCGTAGTTTTCATTACCTTCTACTGCATGAGAATTCACATTAATTTCGTTATGACTATCAAGAAACTTTGCAAAGACTATGGTATTGATAGTCTTGGTCAGCATACGCTGTTGCAATGTTTTCATGCCGATTAATACTTCATAGGCTTTATCAGCATCAAGGAAAGCACCCTTAATATAGTACACATCCCAAAACATGCTCTTTTCCCAAGAAAGACCATTAACTTCCCCACCCTTAGGAATAAACATTCGAGGGCCTTCAGCTATTACAACACCAGCGGTCACACTTCCCGTACCGGAGATATCTTTTGTATAACTATGCATCACATAATCAGGCCGCTCGACCTTATCATCACGTTGCAGTGGCTTATTCAAAAAAGGAGTTGCTAAGGTTGAATCAAGCATCACCAAATGGTCACCACTTTCATGACTAATTTTACAAATACCAGGAAGATCCAAAACATAACCATGTGGGTTACAAGGAGATTCAATATAAACATGTAGTTTATTATCAGTTAATTGTTCAGCATATTTAGTTTTTACTTCTGTAAATCTTATTTCAAATTCTTCAGCGGAATAACCATCAAACCACTCAATTTGAATATTCATCTTATCTTTGCGTGCATAATGATCAACTAATAACTGATGCACACCACCATAGACATTTCGAGATACTAATAGCACATCACCATAGTTCATCACATTAGCAAGTAATGAGTCGATAGCAGCCATGCCGCTGTTAAAGTTCCAAGCCATATACTCAGCGGTGTAAGGTCCTGCTTCTATGTCAACAATGGCATTAGCTAGTGAAATTGAGGTTGGATTAAGTAATCGTGAATATATTTGATGGGTCATCTCTTTGCCCTGAAAGGCGTCATCAACCCATTCTGTACAGGCAAAAATATAAGTCGCTGTTCTTGCGATTACTGGAGTGGCTGAAAATATTGCAGGGATATTATCAAATAAAGGATAACTACCTTTTGCCATTTGTGTTGTTGAACTTTTCTCTAGGCTTTGCGAGACTTTGCGGAAAGGGTTTTGCAATCCATCTAGAATTTTAGCAATTTGGAACGATAAAAAGCGCTTTGCATTAAAATAGGCAATCTTGTCTTTTTTATCGAGCGAATCAATAGTCTCATTGGTAATTTGCCAAAGACGAGACATATCAGATTGAGCATTATATAAATCGATAACCGTTGATTTTAAAGCTTGTCCATAATCACTACTTTCATCAATTCCATAGTGACTAAGTTGCTCGCTGGCTAGACCTTCTATATTACTAGCTTCTGAGGTATTTCTTCTCGGTGATAATATTTTTGCTGCATCGAAACCTTGAGGTACTGACATAATAAAACTTCCTATCTGCTAATGCTTGTTTAGACGGCTTAGCAATGAAGTAAGTATACTATTTCATAACTAAGGCACTATTACTTTTAATTTCTCTGAGAACAACACTGGTATGAACCCGCGACATTCCCGGCATGGGTAACAAGGTATGGGTTATAAAATCTTCCATCTCTCTATTGTTACGTATGACTACTTTCAATAAGTAATCAGATTCACCCGTTAAATGATGACATTCTAGTACCTGATGCAAACGTTGAATTGCATCAAAAAATTGTTTCTGTTTTTCTATTTGATGTGATTCAAGACTGATAGAAATAAAGCACATGCAATCATGGCCAGTTTTATTTCTATCAAGCTTAGCGGTATAACCGCTGATCACTCCTTCTGCTTCTAAACGTTTAACCCTTGCATGGGTTGCAGGTGGAGATAAATGCACCTTCTCAGCCAATTCAACATTTCTTATTCTTCCAGAGCTTTGGAGGACATTTAAAATTGCCTTATCACTGCTATCTAACGAGACTTCTGAAGATTTTAACATTTTAAGCACCTTTTAATGAAATATATTCTGCAATGTAGCACTAGTTACGAATTAATACGCCATTTAAGCGCGTATAATTACAATTTATTCTGAAAGATTAACAATAACTTGTGATTAACAAAACTTTTTACAGGTAGCAGGATTCAATGAAATGAAATGAAACGAAACAAACTACAATGTTGAATTTCATTTTCATAAGTCAAAAAAAAGCCCGAACGTCTATAAGCTCAGGCTTTATAACACTATTAACTAATGTGCTCAGCACATAGCAACTGACTCAACACTAGCATCATCTTTCTCTACTTGTATCTTCTCTACTTCATAAAGTGCAAGTGCATTATCAAGCATACGATTTGAAAATCCCCATTCGTTGTCATACCAAGCCATGACTTTCACAAACTTACCATTAACTCTTGTTTGAGTTGAATCAAAAACCGACGAAGCTGGATCATGATTAAAATCAATTGAAACTAATGGTTTATCATTATATTTAAGCACTTTTCCAATAGCATCTTGGCTAGCAGCTTTAAATAAGTTGTTGATTTCTTCAACTGAGGTTTCACGACTTGCCCAGAAATTAAGATCGACTAAAGAAACATTGAGTGTTGGCACTCTAACAGACATACCGTCAAGTTTACCGATTAACTCTGGTAATACTAATCCAACAGCCGCTGCAGCTCCAGTTTTAGTTGGAATCATTGATTGTGTAGCAGCGCGAGCTCGATAACTATCACTATGATCAAGATCCAGTAAATTTTGATCATTCGTCACAGAATGAATTGTCGTCATTGAACCTTGTTCTATTCCAATAGCATCATTTAATATTTTTACGACTGGTGCTAAACAGTTAGTCGTACAAGATGCATTTGATATAACTGTCATATCAGACTCTAGAACATCATGATTAACGCCATGAACAATTGTAGCATCAGCATTTTTTGTTGGGGCCGATACAATGACTTTACGAGCTCCAGCTGTGATATGTTGTGAAGCAGATTCTTTATCTGTGAATCGACCTGTACATTCAAAAACATAGTCAACATTCAGGTTTTTCCATGGCAACAAACTAGGTTCGCGTTCACTGCAAAAAAGTATATTGTCATTAGCAACCTTGATGAAATTTCCGTCTACAGTAACATTTTCTGAGAAACGACCATGGACAGAATCATAGGCTAACAGATGAGCCATGGACTCAATATTACCAAGATCATTAATAGCTACAATTTCTATCTGCTCGTTATATTGATTTTCATATAAGGCTCTGAGGATATTTCGTCCAATTCGTCCAAAGCCATTAATCGCAATTCTTAGTTTCATATTAGTTCCTAAATAGTTATCAAATTTATTCTGTTTAATGTTGTCTTCGAGGATTTTGCCCTACTTCTTAAGGAGCCCAATTCACGATTACCGGTATCTTGTTTTGATGTAATATTGCTCTGATAGGCATTTCAAAAACATCTGTGCCACTCATCGCTTTTTGATAGGTTGCAAGTTTTTCCTTACCACGAAGTAATAAGAAAATGACTTTACTCTGTAATAAACTACTTAGTGTTAACGTAACTCTGTCATTTACTTCGGTAGTTTGTTCACTACTATGCATTTGAATGGATTGGCACATAGATGACGATTCATCCAAGTTATTAGCTCTTGGAAATAATGAAGCAGTATGACCATCATTACCCATTCCCAAAACAGTGATATCAAAAGGTGCATCGAAACTAGCGTATGCTTGGTTAATATCATTAACCGCATCTATTGCATGTTTTGCGTCTGTTTTCATGCCATGAAATGTTGCATCTTTAGCATTATTTTGTAGTAAATATGTGCGAATTAATTGCTCATTGCTCAACTTATCTTCAGTCTCTAGCCAGCGCTCATCTACTGTTGCTATTTTAACTTGGTTCCAAAATAGTTCAGTGTTAGATAAAGATCGATAAAGGGGTTTAGGAGTGTTACCACCTGACACCAAAAATGTAGCCTGCCCTCTCTCTTCAATCGCTTTAGATAATATATAGCTGACGTTACTTTCTACTGAATGATTAAAGCTTTCCTCATCATTATAAAAACGCTCAATTAGTTTATACATTACATAACCACCCTAAACATTATTCATTTATTCTATTCTTTGCCCGATTAATGAACAAAAACTACATTTAATGTACTTATATTACACTTAATTTGAATTAAAAACCATTTTTAGAGGAAATACTATCAATTTATGTAGTTTTATTACGATAAATATTAATTCTTATCATTTATGCCAATAAAACTGCTATGATTTAGTCATTAAAGGATATTTACATAGAGATATGAGAAGAAATTAGAAATGAATATACTTAATCAAATCCGTGACCCTGATTTTAAATTAAGCAAATCTGCCCAAAAAGTTGCTGCGGCTGTGTTACAAAATCCTGAACAAATTATTCATTCTTCAATTGCAAAGTTAGCAACCTCTGCTGAAGTTAGTGAGCCTAGTGTTATTCGTTTTTGCCACAAATTTGGTTGTAGTGGATTTCCAGATTTTAAGGTACAACTAGCCCAAAGTTTAGCAATAGGAATGCCTCAGATAACAAGAGGTGTCGATGAAAATGACAACTTAGAAACAATGATTGATAAGATTTTTGATTCAACTCATGCGACCTTACAACTCACCCGAGCAGCGAGCGATTTACCCAGTATAGAGAAAGCAACCGATGCCCTCGCCCAAGCTAGCAGTATATTGTTTTTTGGCTTAGGAGCATCAGGTCCTGTCGCTTTAGATGCTCAGCATAAGTTCTTTAGAATAAATACACCGGTTATTGCTCACATTGATATTCTAAATCAACGTATGACCAGTGCTAACTTAACAAGCCGAGATGTTGTAGTTTGTATTTCCTATACAGGTCGCACCATTGCGATGATTGAAACTGCGCGTATTGCAAAGAAATGCGGTGCTGAAGTTATCGGCATTACATCTCCAAATTCACCTTTAGCAAAGGAATGTAGTATTGTACTGGGCGTCGATACTCCTGAAGATACCGATATGTATACTCCAATGACGTCGCGTATTGCTCATTTGGTGTTAATTGATGTCTTAGTAACGGCTGTAGCTCTAAAGCGTGGACCTCAATTCTCAGAACATTTA
>JBLHLI010000115.1:0-7286 GCA_047618765.1 Enterobacterales bacterium
GATCATGTAATTCCCTACCCCTTTCTTCAGAATTCTTTTTTAAATTTTCCACCCACTGTAAGGGTGTATGTTTTCCAGAAACCTGTTGCAAATCAGCACCATGGTCCAAAAGTAATTGTACCGTCTCTATGTCCCAAGTTTTAACTGCCTGCATAAGTGGCGTATGGATCCCCTCTTTCTTAGCATTGACATCAGCCCCCTTATCTATAAGCAGAGTTAACTCTTCTGTGTTAACTTGAGTGAGTGCATTGGACTTTACCAAAATGTCAGGCTCTACCGTCGCGCCATGATTTATTAAGGTTGTTATTAAATTAATATCACCATCTCTTGAATGGTGCTTTATCGCTAATATGAGCGGTGATTTTTCTAACATATTAGCTTTTTCCGGATTTACATTGGCGCCTTTTTCGATCATTAACTTGGCAACTGATGGAGATTGAAATTTAATCGCAACAATCAATGGTGTATGTTCCCATTTAAGATGCTCAGGAGTAATTTGAGTACCTGGATACAACCAACGCATAAGTTGATCTGCCCAGATGAATTTAGATGTTTGTGATGGATCTGCACCAGCATCCAATAATGCGATTAATATGTCTGAATTATGTTGAGCTTCCAGTGCATGCATTAACGGTGTAACACCATTCTGAGAACGTTGATTTGGATCGGCCCCCTGCTCCAAGAGCGCAATGGCCTCGTTTGCTCGCCCTACGACTTTATAAATCAAGTCAGGCTCTCTGACCATGAAATAACCCCATGTAACATATCCTATTGCAGCCATTAAAATAGTGGCTGCAAAGGTTGCTAAAAATCTTTTTGAAGGAGTTGATTTGTGCTTACCAGGAACGGTTTTTATCAATACCCATATCATGTAGATACTGATTAACAGTGCGATGATAATTGACGATAACTCACCACTGGGCTTAAATCCCGGCATTAGATAAGATAAATAAATTGAATATATTGTTATGGGTACACTAAAAAGCGCCGCAATCCAAACAATTAGCCGGCCACGTCCCTTTTTGCCACAATAAAAGAGACCACCGATAAGGAAAGGCAGTAGGATCATACCAGCGATAAAGAGTATTCCAGATCCAGGTAATAAGCCTCCATAATTAGCTCCCCGGCCACTCATGATTCCACCTAAAAAGTTATATGCTTGACCGACACTATTGATACTAATCAGTAGACCACCAGCATTCATGCCAACAAAAAGCGTGAGAATGCCAGCCAAAATGCGATATTTACGCCATTGACCATTTTTATTTTCTGAAGTTGGCATTGGTACAGTTTTATTATTATCGTCTAAACTTTCCATGAATTACCCCCTCTATTTAAAACAAAAAATTTGAGAATTATCCTTCCATCGAAGTGTGTATAAGAAGTATATACACACTATATAAACTAACTCAAGGATTAAGCAGGATGTCACGAATGTTGTTATACTTAGTAACAATCCTTAGTGCTGCTTTAGGTCGAAAGCACGCATTCCAGACAGTCGGTTGTGAAGTATTTGTATGTCTCCTTATCGAACATTGGACTTACCCTAGAGCCATAATCAATAATTACGATTAGTTCTGATTTAGGTTGATTACAGAAGTCGTGTTTGTGCCAAAATCAGCAGTTAATGATTTCAATAATTTAGATAAGATGGACTCGAAAGCGGAACTTGGATGTCCTTGCTATGTAACATTTAGCATCCATTCTTCCAACAGGCTCATCGTTACCCCGACACCACCGCAAACAATCACAACAATATTTTGTTTGTCATTTAAGAAATCACAACTGTTATCAAGTGCCGCCAAACTAGCACCGCAAGCAGGCTCAACCAAGATTCTGTGCTCGTCAAGAAAGCGGTAACATGCGTCTATAGCTTCTGCATCAGTAACTGTGTGATTTACTATCGGGTGTTCACTAGCTAACTGAAAGGCTCTTTTAGCTACTTTCTTCGCACCAAGTGATGTTGCAATACTGGAAATACTATCAATTTCAATATGTTCTTTTGCTAAGCAAGCTTTAGAATATGAATCCGCTCCCTTCGTTTCAACGGCCAATATCGGGACATCTTTACAGTTATTCCTTTTAAGCCCCTCTACTACACCACAGAGAAGTCCGCCTCCACCAACTGATAAGACCACTGCATCGGGTTTAAGACCTGTAGATAATATTTCATCAATAACAGAAGCATGCCCTTCCCATATATTTGGATCGTCAAATGGGTGGATATACTTTGCTCCATTTTTCGATATTTCTAATGCGTGTCTATGCGCTTCCGACCAATCCTCTCCTGTCACAATGACACTGGCACTTTCGGCCTTTATTAAGTCAATAGCTCGCTTCTTAGTCGTCTTTGGAACAACGACAGTAACGGGGACTTTTAGTCGGCGACCGGAATAAGCGACCGCTAGACCCGCATTCCCACCGGAGGACGAAACTAACGCCTTTGCTCCATTCTCTACATATTTCTGACATGCATACCCAATTCCCCTAGCTTTGAAAGAACCACAGGGTTGGAGCGCATCTAGTTTAAGCCATACATTTGCATGCAATTTTTTACCAATAGAAAGCGACTCTATTAGTGGTGTATTGATATGTATATTTGTCACTCGATTTCCTGTTTTTTATATAAATTAATGATCTTTAAATTTCCATTTATTTTAAAACTATTCATCGTCATATCTCGTACGTTTTATACCAAGAGAATACTCTGACTTATCTTCCGACTGAGGTCAAGATATTGAGCTGCATAAAACAAAAAGTACTTTATAAGACTCTTACTTATCTCATTAATTATTTCGATTAATAGACAAGTTATTCTAATATGCAGTTTATTTTTACATTACTGCCCATCTAGTCACCCAGAGCTCTAGACGTTTGGCCATCTAAACTTGACATGATTCAATATGAAATATATAATTATATAGATGGGTTGAATAGTTAAGCCTAATTAAATAAACCAAACATTTGCCTTGCTAAAAGAACGAGAATTATGAACACTGCAGAATTATTGACAACAAATTTACCTGATCTGATCAAGCCAAGCTGGTGGACAGGTAGTCCCGCCGTCGCAGCTTCAACCTATGTGATTGACTGTTCTAATTACGCTATGAACGAGGAAGACTTTAAACCTGGTAGTGAATTAGATAATCGCATGAACGAAACCTTTGATAGAGTGGGATTGGTGCATTTGATTAATACCGGTATGAGTGATGCGCAATCGATGCGCAAGGCTGCCATGTTGGTGGTTAAAAAACAGAGCGACTACAAAGGTGGTTCTAACCCTCGCAATGCATTACAGCCCAATATATATGAAGTTGGCGCTCCTTTACCGGCTTGGCTTCATTATCACCATGAGATGGCCTATGTCGGTAGTAGTACAAAAATGCTGGCCTTTTTGGGCCGTGATATTTTGGCGGACCGCGGTTGGACCTTTGTTTCCGATAATGTAAAAGCAACTGACGATATTCTAGCAACTGATTTTGGTCAGAAGTTGAAAGAAAAAGGCTTGTGTTATCACCGCGATATGACCAACCGCGAGTATTTTAAGGGGCGTGAGCAGATCGGAGTATATAATCATTGGCAAAAGTCCATGCTCACCGAAGATCCTGAAGAGGCTATCGAGATTGCAAAAAGTCGTGGTTTAGATGTGTCTTGGGGCCCAAACCGTTTATTGAAAACTCGTTTTTATACTTCAGCCTTTGAATATTTTGAGCCTCTCGATCGTAATCTACTCTTCAGCAGTGTTGCTGATCATGGTATGTGGTTTGATACTTGGCCACTCGTCATGCACCTGCCCTATGACGAGCGCCCTCTTAATTTGACATTTGGTGACGATACGCCAATGAGTCGTGAAGAATTGCAGTTGTTTGTCGATATCTATGACAACTATGGTACACCCATTAAATGGCAGCAGGGAGATGTGGCAATTATTTGTAACTATCGTTTTGCCCATGGCCGTCCTGAAATTATACTCAATGACAATGAACATCGTGAATTAGGTGTTATTGTGGGTGATAGCTTTGACCGTGTCGGAGATGTTGATGGTAAATGGTAATAATGTCAGATGATTAAAAGAGTTGCTAGTGAGTGAATTGATCGAGCAATTGCAGCAGTTATTAGGCATTAAAAGTGTTTTGTTAGGCCAGGATGTCAGTACACGCTCTGCCGGATGGAAAGGAGGCAATACAAAAGCCTTGGCTGTTCTACGCCCACAAACGACTGAGCAGGTAGCTGGTATTATGTCATTATGCCACGCTGCTAATCAGCCAGTAGTAGTGGAAGGTGGTAAAACAGGATTGGTCGATGGCGCTGTTTCGGCAAAAACCGATATTGCCATTTCTATGGAACTCATGAATAAAGTCGAAGAACTGGACTCGAACAACCGTACAATGACGGTTCAGGCAGGCGTACCACTACAAGTTATTCAAGAGCAAGCAATAGCGATGCAACTGCAATTTCCTCTAGATCTGGGCGCAAGAGGCAGTGCGACCATAGGTGGTAATATTGCTACTAATGCTGGCGGTAACCGGGTTATTCGCTACGGTATGACGCGCAATTTAATCCTAGGCTTAGAGGTGGTATTGGCAGACGGGACTATTATCTCCTCAATGAATAAAGTGTTAAAAAACAATGCAGGCTATGACTTGAAACAATTGTTTATCGGCACTGAAGGTACTCTTGGTACAATAACTAAAGCCGTTTTACGTTTAAGCCCTGCACTACATTTTGAAAACACCGCCTTATTGGCTGTTGAAAATTACTCCGAATTAATTGAATTACTGCATTACTGTGACCGCGAATTTTCTGGAACTCTCAGCTCTTTCGAAGTCATGTGGAATAGTTATTTCCAATACTCAACTGCAGATAATCAATACGGTATAAAATCTCCGATCAAGCGTGATTACCCCTTTTATGTTTTAGTGGAAACGCAAAGTAGCCAACAAGATGCTAATGAGCAATTTGAAACAGTACTGTCTAACGTTATTGATAAAGGCTGGGTAATTGACGCTGTGTTAGCCAAATCGCAGTCAGAGAGCAAACTGCTATGGGCAATTCGAGATAACATTGAGTCATTAAACATACTCGGCCCTGTTTTCTATTTTGATATCAGCCTACCGATCGAACAAGTTGAAGACTATCTTAGCGAGGCTGAACAGGCTCTGAAACAACAATGGCCAGACATGCACCAGGTAGTATTTGGTCATTTAGGCGACGGTAATATTCACATTATTGCCTCGATTGGAACCGACGATCCCATTCAGCGTTATAAATTTGATGATATTTTATACCGTTGTTTGCAGTCTCGTGACGGTTCTATTTCTGCTGAGCATGGCATTGGTACAGAGAAAAAAGCTTTTTTACACTACAGTCGAAGCCCTGAAGAAATTGCTCTGATGAAATCGATTAAGTGTGCATTAGATCCCAAAGGCATACTTAATGCCGGCAAGGTATTTTGACCGATTATTTCAAAGTTCTATTGGCTATATTACTAAAATTAGTTCTAGTCTGACTATATTTCAGAATTACTCTCAGTTTATATGCGTAATTTAAGAGGTTTCCTGAACGGTAGGTGAGCGAACATCAGCAGACATGACTGACATTCACTTTCATCATTTTTGAAACATCATTGTTAATTGGCTTTTTCTGCAATCCATTTATCCACTAACATTTCCATAATATCTAATGGAACAGCACCATTCTTTAAAATAACATTATGAAACTCGCCCAATACAAACTTGTCTTTAAGGGCTTTTTTGGCTTTTTCACGCACTTCCAAAATCTTCATCATGCCGATTTTGTATGCCAAAGCTTGACCTGGCATGACTATGTAGCGCTCTATTTCAGAAATCACATCGGTTTCAGCCATACCGGTGTTATTTAGCATGTATTCAATGGCTTTTTCTCTTGTCCAGCGTTTATCATGAATACCCGTATCTACCACTAAACGTACAGCCCTAAATAGCTCAGCTTGCAGGCGACCAATATTATCGTAAGGGTCATCTTGAAAGCCTAACTCCCAGGCCAAATATTCAGTATATAGCGCCCAACCTTCACTATAGGCAGTGAATCCACCTAAGGTTCTAAAAATAGGTAAGCCCTCAAGTTCCATGGCAATAGATATTTGAAAGTGATGCCCCGGAACTCCTTCATGATAGGCCAAGGTACGCATAGCATATTTAGGCGTTGCTTTAATGTCATAAAGATTAGCGTAAAAAACGCCAGGCCTCGAGCCATCAAGTGAAGGTCGTTGGTAATAGGCGCCAGGTGAAGTTTTTTCTTTAAATAGTGGAATACGTTTTACTTTCATACCCGCTTCAGGACGCACTAAAAAAGCATCACCTAATTCCGCATCAACTTCGTCCAAAATAGTCTGGTAGTCGGCCAAAATTTGTTCACGTCCTTCGTCGGTATCTGCATAATAGAATTTATCTTGCGATGCTAATTCGTTTATCGCAGCGATAAATCCTTGACTTATATCGTAGTTCTCTGAGCTTAATATAGTTAAAATTTCAGCTTGAATTCTATCAACTTCAGTGAGGCCAATATTATGAATTTCGTCGGCAGTAAGATCGGTGGTAGTAGACCTGCGAATTGCTAATTTATATACTTCATCACCTTGTGGAAGTTGCCAAATGCCATCGTTATTTCCAGCTTTAGGTTTTAGTGCAACAAAATAGTCTATTAGCATTTTATAAGTTGGGTAAACGCTGCTGGATATTTCTTTTTCGGCCTGCTGTAATAAGTCGGCTTGTTGCTCAACACTAACGAGGTCGCTTTTTTCCATGCGAGTAGCCAAGGATGTATATAAAATATTTTCTTTCACCGGCGTATCAACAAAGTCTTGCATCTCATCAATGACCCTTTGCACAACAAACTTTGGTGGATATATATTTTTCGCTTCTCGAATTCGCATGCCTTCAAGCTTTTGTGTAAAAAATCGATTGGCCTCGCTTAATCGAGAAATGTAGTGTTCAGCACTTTGGGCATCACTGATCCTATGCTGAGCATCCATGAAGCTAGGAAAACTGCTTTGAGCACCAAACAATTGGTTAAATGGATAGTTGTGAAATTTAAATTGTTTACTTTGTTCGATGCCTGCAAATAGAAAAGAGGCCACAGCTTTTGACAGTTGATGCTCTTCAGATAAGTCTTCATCTTTATATTGTGATAATACACGTTTCGCCTCTATAATCGCATCAAAGTAAAGGTCACCTGCCGCTTGGCTAGCATCGTTTAAATGCGCATTATGGCCTCGAATCCCAAGGTTTTCGAGCACGCCTAACGAG
>JBLHLI010000116.1:0-7274 GCA_047618765.1 Enterobacterales bacterium
ATTCTGAGCAAGTTGCTCCTAATAATCTACAACGGTATTTAAGTTATTTAAACAATGTATTTGAAGGTGATTTAGGCATATCAAGTTCAACCAGAAAGCCAGTCAGCACCGAGTTTATTTCACATTTACCTGCATCAATAGAATTAGTCTTCCTAGCAAGCCTAATAGCAATACTTGTTGGCTTACCTCTAGGCGTAATCTCAGCTATAAAACATCGAAAATTGACTGATACAATCATTAATGATGTAGCACTTTTAGCTTATTCAATGCCGATTTTTTGGTGGGGTATATTATTAATTATGGTTTTCTCACTCAGCTTAGGTGTTACTCCTGTAGCTGGGAGACTTAGTTTTCTATTTGATATTGAACCGGTCACTGGTTTCATCTTAATTGATACCTTAATATCAGACCAACCATATCGCTTAGATGCCTTCAAAGATGCTATCAAACATTTAATATTACCTGTCGTTGTTCTTGCCACCTTACCCACAGCTATTATAGTTAGAATGGCACGCCAGTCTATGATAGAAACCTTATCAGAAGATTATATAATAACCGCCCAGGCAAAAGGTTTATCAAGCTTTAGAATTTATTGGATTCATGGCCTTAGAAATGCGCTTATTCCTTTTACAAACATGCTAGGGCTTCAAATTAGTACCTTAATGACAGGTGCAATGCTCACTGAATATTTATTTGCTTGGCCAGGCATTGGCAAGTGGCTACTCGACGCGGTAGTTAAAGGCGATTATCAAGCTCTTCAAGGTGGGATATTAATCACCACAACCTTAGTAATATTTATTAATGCCACCATTGAGCTTATTCAGGGTTGGTTAAATCCTAGAGTCAGAATTAAAACTAGGATTTATAATGGCTAGACAAAATAATATTTATAGTCATCCTGATTTGCCTCAATCGAAAAAGAGTCATTGGGAGATTTTTAAACGTGACACCAGTGCATCCATAGGCTTAATTGTTCTGTTGGTTATATTACTACTTTCTTTACTCAGTCCTCTTATTTCTGCTGACCCACATATTCAAAATGCGATTGCACCTCTTATTCCTCCATCCTGGAATGCAGCTGGTGGTCCAGATCACCTACTTGGAACAGATATTTTAGGACGAGATCTTTTTAGTCGCTTAATCAAAGGTGCATCACTGACTATTGGAACCTCTGTCATTGTTGTGATGTTGTCATTGTTGATAGGCATATCACTAGGCATAATCGCTGCTAGTTTTCGTGGATTTTTTCAATTAATTATAATGAGAATAATGGATGTGATTTTAGCTATACCTTCTCTCATCATAGCTATCATTGTTGTGGCAATAATAGGTCCAGGTTTAATCAATGCAGGCATTGCTGTGACCATTGCTTTAGTACCAAATTTTGTTCGTCTAACGCGAAGTTATATTATCGAAGAGTTGTCAAAACCTTATGTGGCAGCTGCACGATTAGATGGAGCTAAACCAGGTAGAATATTAGTGAAAATTATTCTTCCTAATATCGCGGCACCCTTAATTATTCAGACAACCATCTCCCTATCAACAGCAATTCTTGATATAGCTGCCCTTGGCTTCTTAGGTTTTGGTGCCCAAGCACCTCTACCTGAATGGGGCACAATGCTAGCTGAAGCTAGAACCTCTATGTACGTGGCTCCTTGGTCGGTAACAACTCCAGGTCTTGCAATATTAATTACTGTGTTAAGTGTTAATCTTGTTGGAGATGGTCTCAACGCAGCAATCAATTCTAAGTCGAGAATATAATGTCATTATTGCGAGTTGAAAATTTATGTATTGATTTTGTGACAAATTTTGGCAAGATACGAGCCGTAGACAACTTTAATATTCGTATCGAACACGGTACTTTTCATGGCATCATAGGCGAATCAGGTGCTGGAAAAAGCCTTGCTGTTTTAGCAATAATGGGACTACTCCGCGAAAATTCTGTTATTAAAGCCGATCATCTTAGTCTAGAAGGTCAAGACCTGTTGACCATGAACGAAACATCGCGCAGAAAGCTTGTGTACCAAGCTATGTCGATTATATTTCAAGAGCCTACCACTTCGCTAAATCCTTGTTTTACCATTTCTTATCAAATGAATGAAACTCTAAAAGCCCATGGTCATCGAACAGCTAAACAAAGAAAAACGAGAACCTTTGAATTATTAAATGATGTTGGATTAGTCAACACCAAAAACATATTAAAAAGTTACCCACATCAATTAACTCAAGGTATATTGCAAAGAATTATGATAGCCACAGCATTAGCCTGTGACCCTCTTTTGTTAATAGCAGATGAACCCACCACATCTCTTGACTTGTCTGAGCAAATACAGATCATAGACTTGCTCACAAAACTCGTTGAAAAGAGAAATATGTCGTTGATTTTAATCAGTCATGATTTTAAATTATTAGCGGATAAGACTGACAATTTAACCGTTATGTATTGTGGTCAAATCATTGAAGCTGGCCCAACTAAAGAGATTATCAATTCACCAAGACATCCCTACACAGATGCTCTTTTAGCTAGCGTACCTGAATCATGGCATGTAGAACATAAATCATCGGTACCAACTTTAAAAGGTAGTACACCTTCACTTTATCATTTACCTGTTGGTTGTTATCTTGGTCCAAGATGTCCTATTGCTTCAGCACGTTGCGTACAAAAACCTCTACTAAATCGGTCATCAAATCACCATGTGCGCTGTCATTTTCCAATAGACAAAGATGCTCAAAGTAAAAATATCATGGTGGGTAAATCATGAGTAAAAAACATGCTATTGCTGCTGCTGCTCTTTCGAAAACTTATGACGTCAGCACAGGATTTATGAATAATGGTGAATCATTAGTCGCCCTTAATAAAATCTCTTTTACCCTACAAGAAGGCCATACTCTAGGTATATTAGGTGAGTCTGGAGCAGGTAAATCGACCCTTGCTAATATACTTGTCGGTGCAGAGACCCCGAGTTCAGGCTCATTGTTAATCGATAGTAAAGATGTCACCAATATATCCACCACCGAAAGACTTACTGGACACCGCAAAGTAAGAATTGTACATCAAGACCCTTACGCTTCTCTTAATCCGAGACTTACCATTGCGACTCTCCTTGAAGAGCCTTTGAGAAATATTACCAAACTATCTAAGAATGAAAGACGAGAGTTAATCATCAAAGTCCTGAATCTAGTGGGATTAAAATCAGAGCATGGAAGAAGACTTCCTCATATGTTATCAGCAGGTGAGCGTCAAAGGATTGCTATAGCAAGAGCATTGATTTTAGATCCCGTCTGTATTGTTCTCGATGAACCTTTATCTTCATTAGATATTTCTGTTCAAGCACAAATTGTCAATTTAATGTTAGAGTTGCAAAATAAACTTGGGTTATCCTATGTGTTAATTTCTTATAACCTAGAAATAATAAGACACATGAGTGATCAGGTTATGGTTTTATTTGATGGTTGCATGGTCGAGTATGGTCCAACTGATAACGTTCTCGATAATCCTAAGCATCCTTACACGAAAGATATCTTAAATAAAAAATCCAAACAGATTAGCACTGACTCAACGAAAAGTACCGGTTATCCAGGCTGTAATTATTGCGCTCGTTGTAACTTTGTTACCAAGATTTGTTATTCTAAGAAACCACAACAATCCTTAATTGACAATCAGATAGTTAGTTGTCATAACGTTACAGAAATTAATTCAAACTGATCGGAGCAATATTAGAACTGCTTATGTTAAACTTAGTACAATATGTAATTTATTAATAACATCAATATAAGGAATAAAAGATGGGTTTTCTGAAGGGCAAGAGAGTTCTCATTGTTGGACTAGCTAGTAATCGTTCAATAGCATCTGGTGTAGCTGATGCTATGCATGAACAAGGTGCAGAATTAGCATTCAGTTATCAGAATGATAAATTAAAACCACGTGTTGAGAAAATGGCAGCAGAGTGGAATTCAACGCTAACATTTGATTGTGATCTTGGTAGTGACGAAAGTATAGAGAATTTATTTTCTCAACTTTCAAAACACTGGGACGGTTTAGATATCATTGTTCATTCGGCAGCTTTTGCTCCAGGTGGTCAACTTGACGGAAACTATGTTGATGCTGTAACTCGAGAGGGTTTTTCTGTTGCACATGACATCAGTTCCTATAGCTTTGTAGCTCTTGCTAAAGCAGGACGTAGCATGTTGCAAAACAGAAATGGTTCACTCTTGACCATGACATACCTTGGAGCGGAAAGAGCATTACCTAACTACAACGTTATGGGACTCGCTAAAGCCTCTCTAGAAGCGAATATTCGTTATATGGCTAATGCTTTAGGACCAGAAGGTATTCGTGTCAATGGTATCTCAGCAGGCCCGATTCGTACACTAGCAGCATCGGGTGTTAAAAGCTTTAGGAAGATGTTGAAGTTTTACGAAAGTGCAACGCCAATGAGACGTAATATAACCATAGAAGATGTGGGCAATACTGCCGCTTTTCTTTGCTCTGATTTAGCCTCAGGAATCACTGGTGAAATCATCCATGTAGATAATGGTTTCCATATGATTGGAATGCCGGATAATGAAGCCTGATATGTTGTAAGTTATTAAGCATTAAAAAAGCCGACATTAAGTCGGCTTTTTGTTATCTAAAACTATAGATAAAATATTATCTATAGTAACACCTAAGTATTTATTGAATAAAGTCTACACTTGAAATTGTACGAGTGATGGTTGCTTTTTCATCAAGGTAATTTAGATAGTTATAAATATCTGCCTGAAGATAATAGTCATTGAATTTTTTATCTAACTCAGCCAATTTATTTTCTGCATCTTCATCATTAGCATTTACGCCATCATTAACCCCATTAAGTGAAATAACGGCATAGTTTCCAGTACCTAGTAAAATACCTTTATAGACAGGTTTATCTGTAGCAGGTGTTGGTATGCGAAACACTTCATTTCTTAATTGAGCTTCTATTTCTGTGCCTGTTCTCGTCAATCCAATTTGTTGCTGCCAAGTAACCGGCAAATCTTCAGGAATAGTTGAGAGGGACTCTTGAGCTGTCTTTTCTTCTCTCAAGGCTGTGATAACTAGGTTACCAGCGCTTTCTGTTGCTTGTCTAATGCGCTCATTAGTTAAAATACTGATAACTTGTTCTCTGACATCAGCTAATGCAGATATTCCACTTTCTTGATGTTCTAGCAAGCGTAAAATAACAGCATTACCATCAGTTAGTTCAATCAACTCAGAGTTAAGACCTTGATACAGAACATCGTCTGAAAATGCCATATCTAAGATGCTTGGTTGATTACGTAATTCAGCAGGTAAACCGCTACCAAATTGTGCATCAAACATGGGTGTGTTAAGAACAATTATGTTACCAGCTTCTGCTGCTTCAACTAAAGAATCAGATATCTCAAACGCTTTTTCACTGATAATGTCTTTAGCTTCTAAAAATTTATCATCAACAAATTCACTCTGCAATGTAGTAACAATCTGATCTTTAACCTCAGTAAGAGGTTGGGCACCACCCTTTTCAATTTCTAACAATTTAATAATATGAAATCCAAATCCTGTTTTAACTACCAAAGAAGTATTATTCGTTTCATCTAAGTTAAAGGCTGCTTCTTCAAAAGCTGCATCCATCATCCCAATTTCAATCCAATCTAGATCTCCACCAAATTCTGCTGTTGATGCATCTTCAGAATCTGACATGGCTAATTCTTCGAAAACTGCCCCGGCTTGAAGTCGAGAAGCAATATCATTAATTTTCACTTCAGCAGCATCGATGCTTGCTTGCTCTGCATCAGCAGATATATTAACTAAGATGTGTGCTAGATGTCTTCTTTCATTAGTTTCGTAGTTAGCTAAGTTTTCATTGTAAAAGTCAGCTATCTGACCATCAGAAATTACAATCGTTGAAGAATCTTGTCTAGTTATATAAAGATATTCAATACTAACTTTTTCTGCTATTGAAAAACGGCTGGTATTTAGGTCGTAATAAGAATTTATTGCTGCTTCTCCTTCATCCCCTGTAAGATCAACCTGAGTAGCATAATAACTTTGCGGTATAACTAAATAATCAATGTCTCTTGTTTGATTCTGTAATCGAATATTTAGATCCAATTCATTTTTCAATACAAAATTACTGTCTTGTAATGTTTGTATAAATTGATTTGAAGCTAAGTCGTTTTTTCTTATAGATTGAAATTGTTGAGGAGAATATCCTCTTGAACGAAGAATCAAATTGTATCGGTCTTGATCAAAATTACCATTTTCATCTTGGTACTCAGGATCTGCAGTGATTAATTTACGAAGATTATCATCACTGATCCTTAAGCCCATATCATTAATCGCCTGTGAAGATAAGCGTTGATTAATGAGCTGTTGTAAAACAGTTAATCTAAACTGTTGCATTCGTTCATCAGTATTGAAGTATGTATCGAAGTTTTCACCCCAGCGTTGCTGTTGAGCTTGATATGAACGATTAAATTCAGCCAAAGTGATTTCTTCACCATTAACCGAGGCAACTGTATTAGATGTATTAGCATTGAAGTAAGAATAAACACCTGCAAATGCAAAAGGTACGATGATTAATCCAATAATAAATTTGGCTATCGGTCCATTAGAACGATTTCGAATTGCTTCTAACATAACTTGTTTCTCTGTTTAATAAATTGTAATTAGCTAGTCTAAGACTTCGACAGATAAGATTATATCACTCAATGTCTTATACAGAAAAGCGCGCCTGCTGGCGCGCTTTTCAAAATACTGGCGGAGTGGACGGGACTCGAACCCGCGACCACCGGCGTGACAGGCCGGTATTCTAACCAACTGAACTACCACTCCGAAAAACACTCCGATAACATGCATTATAATTTGGAATTTAAGTTATGCTACCAGGAGGGTTACTCTTGGCAGAAATAGAATATTTCTACCAAGTTTTTTCAAAACGCAGTTCTTAGTTATTAACTGCTTCTTTCAATGCTTTACCTGCTTTAAAACCTGGAACAGTAGCAGCTTTAATTTGAATAGCAGCGCCTGTTTGAGGGTTACGTCCAGTTCGTGCAGCACGTTGCTTAACACTAAAAGTACCAAAGCCTACTAAAGATACAGAATCACCATTACTTAAAGCGCCAGTAATAGAAGTTAGCATAGAGTCAAGAGCGCGACCTGCTGATGCTTTAGAAATGTCAGCTTCCGATGCAATAGCATCAATCAATTCAGATTTGTTCACAAATGTTCCCCTTAAAGAGAGTTATTAGATTTTCTGGCAGTAATATCAGAG
>JBLHLI010000117.1:0-7265 GCA_047618765.1 Enterobacterales bacterium
TTAAGTAGTTTTCCCACTAAAGGAGAAGTAAAGTTTAATAAAAACTCTCTCAGAGCTTCTTCGATTGAAGCTAATGAATTTTGACAGTTCCAATGTACATAGGGTAAATCATCGCTATTCCTACCTTCATCTTCATAATGCTTTAATACTGATGTCGCCATATAGAGATGGCTCAAAACATCACCTAACCTTGCAGATAGTCTCTCTCGCCTTTTTAAATCACCACCAATAATAGCCATGGCCATATCAGATATTAGCGCCAAAGCTGAACTCATTCGTGTTAATTGTTTGTAATAGACTTCAGTTTCACCACTCACCGGAGTTTGAACAAATCGAGCACCAGTAAAACCTAACCAGAAAGTACGTACGAAGTTACTACAGGTGTAACCGATGTGTGAGAAAAAGGCTCGGTCAAACTGCTTCAATCCTGCGACTTTATCTTTATTAGCAACAGATTGCATTTCCTCGAACACCCAAGGATGACAACGAACAGCACCCTGTCCAAATATCATTAAGTTGCGTGTTAAAATATTAGCACCTTCAACAGTAATTGATACCGGTAGCGCATCATAAGCCGCAGCCATATAATTTCGTTCTCCAGCAATTAATCCACGACCTCCATGAATATCCATAGAATTATTAATGACCACTCTACCCATTTCAGTCATATGATATTTTGCAATCGCAGAAACTACAGCAGGTTTTACACCTAAATCGACTGCATTAGCGGTCATTCTGCGCATGGCTTCTAGGCGATACGTCAGTCCTGCGATTCTGGCAAGTGACTCTTCAACACCTTCAAAGTTTCCTATCGACGTATTAAATTGTTCACGAACCCTTGCATAGGCACCTGTGAGTCGATAGCTCATCTGGCCACAGGCCGCTCCCATTGCAGGTAAAGAAATTCCACGTCCGATAGATAATAGCTCTACTAACATTCTCCAACCTTTACCTACATAGTCTTGACCACCAACCACAAATTCCATCGGTATAAATACTTTATCCCCATAAGTCGGACCATTCATAAAGGCGCTGTTCATTGGTAAATGTCTATCGCCGACCTGAACACCTGGATGAGCTGTAGGTATCAAGGCACAGGTAATACCAATATGCTTTTCTACACCGATAAGTTGCTCCGGGTCTTGTAATTTAAATGCTAAGCCTAAAACTGTAGCTATAGGAGCTAAGGTGATATAACGCTTGTTCCAACTTACTTCAATACCAAGTACTTGCTTACCTTCATACTCACCCATTTTCACGATACCTAAATCTGCCATTGCTCCAGCATCACTTCCGGCATTAGGGCCTGTTAATGCGAAACACGGTATCTCCTTACCTTTTGCCAATCGAGGAAGGTAATGCTCCTTTTGTTCTGTTGTTCCGTAATGAATTAATAATTCAGCAGGTCCCAGTGAATTGGGTACCATGACAGAAACTGCTGCTGTTGCACTTCGACTAGATATTTTGGTAACTATGGTTGAATGGGCTATTGCTGAAAAACCTAAACCGCCGTATTCCTTTGGAATAATCATACCTAAGAAGCCTTGCTCTTTAATGTAAGCCCAAACTTCAGGAGGTAAATCCATATCTTGTAAAATTTTCCAATCATCTAGCATGCTACAAAGTTGTTCAGCTTGATTATCGAAAAAGTCTTGCTCTTCTGACGTTAATACAGGCTTTGGTATATCGAGTATTTTTTTCCAATCGGGGTCGCCTTGAAATAAATCACCATCAATCCAAACGTCACCGGCTTCTAGGGCGTCACTTTCAGTTTCACTCATTTCTGGCATGATCTTTTTAAATATATTGTAAACAGGTGTAGACACATACTGCCTTCGAAGATCGGGCATAAAAAAGGATATGCTCGTTACCAAGACTATGAGCCAAGGAACAAAGCTAAAGCCATCCACAAAAGTTAACAATAATAATGATGACGCGATAATTGTTAAGGAAACTTGAAAAGTCTTCCTAACATATAGGCAATAAGAAGTTATTATTAGAAGTAATATAAGTTGAATTAACATAATGATTTACTCATGGTTTATCTAGTGAAATGGGTTGCATCGCTGCAGTTAAAAAAGGAATTAGATGGCGAACAATGCCTGTTATATCTACCTTTTCATCAAAATCTGCTTCTGCTATATCTGATAAAGCTTGTTGTCCTGCTAATGCAAAGACAAAAGTCCCTAACATAAAATGCAGTCTCCAGAACATTTCTCGACTATCTAGCTCTGGATTAGCGCGATTAACTAGGACTGTAAACTGAGTTAATAAATAACCATATTTCTCAGTTAAAAATAATTTTAAGTGGCCTTGAGATTCCGTGTAAGCTCTTCCTAAAAGACGCATAAAAGTTGAAGCTCCCTCAGGGCGTATAGAATTTAATTTTATGATGGGTACAACTAATGATTCTAATAAAGCTTGAGTGGTTAGAGCCTTCTCATGATTTTCATACTGGGCAAATTCTTTTTCTAAATACTCAGTAAAAGTAATAAAATACCGATCAATAACTGCCTGAATTAACACTTTTTTAGAACCGAAGTGATAGTTTACAGCAGCTAAATTAACGTCAGCAACACTGGTTATTATCCTCAGCGAAGTTTCATTAAAACCATGTTCTGCGAATAACACTTCTGCAGAATTCAGTATACGATTCTTAGTGTTTGACATTTAAACCTAATATTTATTAAAACGCTTGTTTGAAACATACGTTTTAAAGCCTATTTTGTCAAGTTTATAGTCAATCTTTCTACAATTAATATATATTATTTGAAGTACTGATTAAATTGAAATCTGTCCTATACTGAATTATGCAAAAACAAGTTGACCTAAAAAGTGACTGGGACTCTTTATTAATGACCGATGAAACTAATCGTACAATTTACAAAAACATTGCCCAATTGACACGCCTTTCAGCAGCTCAAATACGTGTAGCTGTTACTGAATCTGGAGATAACGTAGATTCATTAACTCAATCATTTAGAGAAATTGTCAGCCAAGATAAATTAATACGAGATAAGATAGAACAACTTCCAGATGATAGTGCAACACAACAGATAAAAGATGACATTGCAATAATATCGACTGAACTCAGAGCAAATATTAATGATGCTGTGGTAGCATTTCAATTTTATGATCGACTTTGTCAACGACTAGATCACACTAGTGAATGCTTAAGAAATTTATCAGAAATAGAAGATCATGAACTTCAATCTAGTGAAGATGAATTAATAAAATTACGTGATAACGTCTATAACCATTTTACCATGATTGAAGAGAGGCAACTCTTTGATGCTATCTTATCGAGTAAGGATTTCGAACAAGCTATAAAAGATTATTCACTAGCACGTAAAGAGAGTATCGAAGAAGAGTCTGATGATATTGAATTATTTTGATAAACTCTAGGTTAAGTCTTAATAGTTTAATTATCTAAAAATTTAGACAAACTGTGAATATCAAATGGCCAACCTAACTCTTCACCAGTATCTAATTTTTTAATAACAGGTATTCTTATACCGTATCGTTCCATCAAGTCATCATCATCAATTATATCAATAGACTCAACGTTTATAACTCCACTTTCTAGCATTGTGCTAAATAGTAGTTCTGCATCTTCACAGAGATGACAACCTAAGGTTGTATAAAATTGAATCTCAATCATGATTAATCATTTTTAATCGGTTGTGCTAGCATAATTTCCCAACACTGATGAGGAGCCCTTTGCCTTGAGAAGTCACGAGACAATGACTTTCTTCCTAAAGTAAAGACGTTGTAAGTTTCTTCTAGCGCTGTATCAAATTTAAAACCACGGCGGTTTGTAGAAAAAATCAAAGTACCTCCTTCATCGAGTAAATCCATTGTTTTTTCAATCAAATATTTGTGGTCCCGCTGAATATCAAAGTTACCATCCATCGATTTTGAATTCGAAAAACTAGGGGGATCAAGGAAAATCAAATCAAATTTTTCCTTACTTGTTTTTATCCACTCTAAACAGTTAGCTTTAACGAATTTATTATTCCAAACATTAAATTTATTTAACAGCATATTGTCTTCAGCCCAACTTAAGTAGGTATTAGACATATCAATGGTTAATGTTGAAGTCGCTCCACCATCTGCAGCATAGACAGACATTGCTCCTGTATAGGCAAATAAATTTAAAAATCGTTTATCTTCAGCAAGATTACGCACTCTTGAACGTGTTTTTCTATGATCAAGAAACAGTCCAGTATCAATATAATCTGTCAAGTTAACTAAAAATTTCAGTCCTTGTTCATTAACCTCAATGCGCTTTTTCGTTTTATCTTGTTTTTGATACTGATTGGTACCTTTTTGAATTTGTCTTGTTTTTAGAAAAATGTTCTCTGAATGAACTCCTGTGGCTGCTGGTAAAATCCTCAGTATTTGCTGAATATGACGTTTGGCATTTTTCTCAGGTATAGACGCAGGAGCGGCATACTCTTGAACATGTAGAGAGTCGCCATATTTGTCAATAGCAACGGCATATTCTGGAATATCATTATCATAAATTCTATAGGAATCGGTTGGCAATTGGGCAGCCCAACCAGCAATCTTTCGAATATTCTTTTCAATTCTGTTTTTCAACGCCTCAACTTCAGGGGGTAACTTATGCCCTCTTTCAGGATCAATATAATTGTCATCACAGAGATTAAAGCAGTATAAATTACAATCTAAAGGGCCGTTTTGAAAACGATACCTCTTGTCAGCATGTATCGAAAGATTTTTCGCTAATTCAGCTTCACTGGTAATTATCGCAGCACTCCATCCTGAGTACTGCTTAAGCCATTGACCTAGTTGTTGATATACAGGAATTAGTTCATGCACTTGTCCCATCCGTTCACCATAAGGAGGATTGGAAATAATTAAGCCAGTAGTCTCTTCGGATAAATTCAGTGATGCATCATCGGAAGCTTTTTGAAATGGACTATTTTCCACACGGATATAGCCTTGAAGCCCTGCTCTTTCAATATTTTCCCTTGCGGCTCGAACTGTTCCATTGTCAGCTTCATATCCAACCAAAGCTACTTGGCAATCGGCTAAACCTGTAGTTCGGCGTTCAATCGCCTCTTTCATCAATTCTTGCCACTGTTCATCTTGATGTCCGCGCCAATACTCAAAGCCAAAGCGTTGCCGAAATAGACCGGGGGCAATATCAGCAGCCATCAACATTGCTTCAATTAGGAGAGTTCCAGAACCGCAAAGTGGATCAATCAAGGAAGCATTTTCCTTCATTAATTTTGGCCAACCTGCTCTAATGAGTAATGCTGCAGCAAGATTTTCTTTTATCGGTGCGATACCTGTAGCACTTCGATAGCCACGTTTATGTAAACTAGCGCCAGATAACTCTAGAGAAATTCGACATTGTCCTTTGTGCAGTGATGCTTGAATATTTATATCTGGATCATCAAATTCAACTGAAGGTCTTTTATCCTGCTCTTCCATAAACTGATCAGCAATTGCATCTTTTACTCTTCTTGCACCAAACTGTTCATGCTTGATATCTCCAAAAGTCCCTCTAAAGTCGATTTTAAATGTCTGGCTGACACCAAAGTGCATTTCCCAATCGATGCTAGCCGTTAGATTATATAAATCATTTGATGTCTCTACAGGTCCTACAGCTAGGGGCATAAGTATTCGATTAGCAAGTCGTGACCAAAGGCAAGCTCGATAAGCTAAGGTTAACTCGCCTTCAAAAGTGACTGAACCGTATGATTCTTTAACAGCTTTCCCACCCAGAGATTTAATTTCCTCAACGAGAAGAGATTCTAGTCCCTTAGGGCAAATAGCAACAAATGATTGGCTCAACGGTTATTCCTTAGATTACAAATATATGAGATGGGCGGAGTATACTATTTAAAATAGAGAACTGCTAACGAGTCTGAAAAAGATGACCATCTTTTACAGTTGGTAGTAAATACTACTAGAACCAACTACTGTCTAGAGAGTCTTTACAACCCCTATATTGGGCACCATAACGGCTTGCTCGCTTTGCAACTTTGTCAGCAACCTTAATTAACCAACCTTTACTTTTCCATGTACCACGACGATAACCACCCCAGCCATCATGATAATTTAAATAAAGTTCCTTGGTGTTCCATACAGAGATTTTATTAATTTTATTAGTTTGTCTTATGTACCATCCCATAAAATCCATGGCATCATCTATATCATCACGATCGGCGCCAGAATTTCCGGTACTTTTTATATAATCAGACCAAGCTTCGTTTAAGGCTTGAGCATAACCGTAAGCAGTAGATTCATATCCCCAGGGGATGATCCACAAAAGGTAGGCTCTCTTTGGTCGAGCATCATCTTTAAAATGAGATTCTTGATGCATTATGGCCATCGGAATTTGTAATGGCACTTTCCAACGCTCTTCCATATCAATAGCGGCATCATAAATGTCATCATTATCACGAAATATTTGGCAGAGGTTATCTGTATTTGTGAGTACATCAGAAGCGCAGGAAACTAAGCTTGTGAAAGTTAAAAGTATAATAATGATGCGAGAGTTAAACATGATATAAACAGCTTTTATTTCTAGTGTAAAGTGTCTAGCAATAACTGATTAGCCTATCTAGTCTTATATAAGTTAATCAGTTACTTTACTTATTTTTTCATTTTAGATTTGTCTTCAACCCATTTGCCCTCATTATAATGAGCAACCCAACCAGTGGCTTTACCTTCTTTATTTTCTGTCATCACGTACTGACATTTTGCTTTTCTTGAATAACGAATAATTGCAGGTCGTTTCTTCGGATCTTTGGTTGGCGCTTGAGTTAAATAATTAAACTTCGGATCCAATTGATCCTTAACTATCAATAATTCTTCGACCTTAGGAGCTCGAGTCTCTCTATTTCTAGGAAATTTACTCGCAGCTAGGAATATGCCGGCTGCACCGTCACGTAGCACATAGGTATCTTCAACTTTTTCACACTCAAGCATTGGCATAGGAATAGGATCAGCCTTAGGAGGAGCTGCCTGACCATTTCTAAGCAGTTTCCGAGTGTTCTTACAGTCTTCACTAGTACAACCAAAGTATTTGCCGAAACGGCCGTTTTTAAGCTGCATTTCAGAACCACATTTATCACAATCTAGAAGCGGTCCTTCATAACCCTTGATTTTGAACTGTCCTTCCTCAACTTTAAAACCATCGCAGTCTGGATTATTACCACAGACATGAAGTTTTCGAGATTCGTCGATCAGATAACTTTCCATAGCTGTTGAACAAATGGGACAACGTTCTT
>JBLHLI010000118.1:0-7216 GCA_047618765.1 Enterobacterales bacterium
TGCTATTAAGGCGTCTGATAAAGGTAAAAAGTCAAGTTCAACCACTGCTCCAACTGAGCTTTCTTTTAAAATATGCAATAGGTCACCAGCTAAACCATCTGACAAATCGATAGCGGCTGAAGCGAGGTTTCTTAAAGCAATTCCCTCTGCCACTCTTGGAGTTGGTCGATTAAACCGTTCAATTAGTGTCTTTTTATGTTCAGGCGATTTGGCTTGATGATTACCTAAGCTGATGGCAAGACCTAAGCCTGCATCACCTAAATTTCCGGTGACACAAATCAGGTCACCCGGTTTAGCATTACTTCTTTTCAAGGCAGAGTCTAGAGGCGTAAACCCCATAGCTTGTATCGTTATCGCTAAAGGCCCTGAGGTTGTATCACCGCCAACGAGTTGTATGCCATAGTAATCGACACACTCAAAAAAACTATCACTAAAAGCTTCAAGCCAAGTTTCATTTGCTTCTGGCAGAGTCAAGGCTAACGTTAACCAAGCGGGTTCAGCTCCCATTGCAGCTAGATCACTTAAATTAACAGTAATTACTTTCCAAGCTAAATCTTCTGGAGAAAGGGATGGTAAAAAGTGCACATTCTCTACCATAGTATCGACAGTAACAGCTAGTTGCTGGCCTGGAGGTACATTAAGCAAGGCACAATCATCGCCTATGCCTAAGACAACATCTTTTCTTTGTTCTTTTTTTTGATAGAAATATTTTTCTATCAAATTAAATTCAGTGATACTCAAATTGAAACCTTTATATTTTACGCATTAAATAATTAATAACTAATTAAACACCGACTCATTCAAGATTAACTAAATTAGATTGGTAATAGGCTACCGGACTTAAATCTTGCTTGACTATTTTTGTCCGGCTTTAACTTCTAACGCTCTGACATCAACAGATACTTTATCAAGCACTCCATTAACAAATTTATGTCCATCTTCAGCACCAAAGGTTTTGGCTTGTTCTATGGCTTCGTTAATGACAACTTTATAGGGGATTTCAGGGTGCTTTAATAATTCATAAACAGCTATCCGCAAAATAGCTTTTTCTACTGGATCGACTTCATCTAATGTCCTGCTTAATTTAGGTGAAAGCAATTGATCAATCTCATCGATATGAGTAGGAACTTTAGTGATTAACTCTTCCATATAAGTCAGGTCAGTTTTATTTAAATTAACATCAACTAACATAGATTCGTAAATACTATGAGGACTATTATCAGTGAGCTGCCACTGATAAATTCCTTGCACAGCATAACGTCGACCTTTTCGTCTTTTTGAAGGATTCATGGTAATTTCAAGATTCCAATTGATTGAGAAGATTAACCATTTCTAAAGCTGTTAAGGCTGCATCGGCACCTTTGTTTCCTGCTTTAGTGCCAGCTCGTTCTATTGCCTGTTCAATACTATCGGTGGTTAACACACCAAAAGAAATTGGCAAACCACTATCGAGAGATACTTGGCCAAGGCCTTTTGCACATTCACCTGCCACAAAATCAAAATGTGGCGTTCCTCCACGAATAACTGCACCTAGAGCAATAATAGCACCGTAGTTATCCGGATTAGCAAGTCGTCTAGCAATTAAAGGCATTTCGAATGCACCAGGAACTTTTACCACATCAATTTGAGACTCACTGATACCATGGCGCTTTAAGGTATCAATAGCACCTTCAAGTAAACTATCGGTAATAAAGCTGTTAAACCTTGTAACTAATATCGCAAATCGCGCACTATTAGCTCTTAAATCACCTTCCAGTATATTTCTACTCATTATATTTCCTGTTATTCAGTTATAAAATCTACAATCTCAATTTTAAATCCAGAGAGTGCATAATATTTTTGCTCAGTACTTAAAAGCTGAAGCTTATGAGCACCTAATTCAGCAAGAATTTGAGAACCTATACCCACTCGCTTCGAGCCATTGTACGCTTTTGATTGAGAGCATAACTCACCCTTGTCGACTTTTTCAAAAGCTTTAAGTTGCTCACTGATATTATCAAGCGGCTCATGATTCCCAATAATGAGAACAACACCCCTACCTTCTTTTGCAACTCTTTCAATAGCATTATCAAGAGACCAACTTCTACTCCCTGTACGATTTCCGAGGAGCATGTCAGTACAAAGATTGGCCAGATGTACCCTCGTTAAAACGGGTTTACCATCCGTAAAATCTCCCATCACTAAAGCATAGTGTAATTCATTGTCTATTGTATCGCGAAATGTATGAAGCTCAAAATCACCATAAGTCGTTGGCCAATGGCATTGAGATTCTCTTTCTATGGTTGTTTCGTTTAGGTTCCGATATTCAATTAAGTCGGCAATACTTCCAATTTTCAAATTATGGGCTTTTGCAAAAACTTCTAGATCAGACCTTCTTGCCATTGAGCCATCGTCATTCAGTATTTCAACAATAACCGCTGCTGGTTCTTCTCCCGCCAAGCGAGCTAAATCACAGCCTGCTTCAGTATGGCCTGCACGGTTTAGTACTCCACCTTGAGCTGCCATTAATGGAAAGATATGGCCGGGTTGAACGATGTCCTCAGCTGTTGCATCTCTTGCAACTGCAGCTTTAACTGTTACAGCTCTATCATTTGCTGATATGCCAGTCGTTACACCTTCCGCGGCCTCAATAGAGACAGTAAAATTAGTGCCATACTGCGCAGAATTATTATCAACCATTAATGGTAAATTAAGCAATTTACAACGAGCACGGGTCAAAGTTAAACAAATTAGACCTCGACCGTATTTTGCCATAAAATTAATGCTCTCAGCTGTCACTTGTGAAGCTGACATAACTAAATCGCCTTCATTTTCGCGATCTTCATCATCAAGAAGAACTACCATCCGGCCTTCTTTGATTTCATTAATTAATTCTTCAGGGCTATTAAATGCCATTAGTTTTACCTATTTTCATGTATTGATTTAAAATCCACTTTTTCTTAACATATCTTCAGTGATTGATTGATTAGAACCTACCTTTGCCGAAGGACTATCTTTAGTCAGTAGTCGTTCAAGATAACGGGCAATTAAATCGACTTCAAGGTTTACTCGGGTACCAACATTAAAAGTACCCATACTCGTCTCTTGAATAGTATGGGGAACGATATTAACGTCAAATTCAGAATCCATAATACTATTGACTGTTAAAGAAATGCCGTCGATAGTAATTGAACCTTTCTCAGCGATATAGTGTGATATCTCTTTTGGTGCTTTTATTACGAAACGCCAACTTCTGGCATCTTGATATCGCTTAATCACTTCACCAATACCATCAACATGGCCACTGACCATATGACCGCCTAGTCGGCTATTAGCCAGTAAAGCTTTTTCTAAGTTTACCACATCACCCACTTTGCAATCTCTAAAAATGCTTCGTGATAGTGTTTCTGCTGATACATCTGCAGTAAATTCAGACTCAGTAAATTTAATGACAGTTAGACACACACCATTTACAGCAATGCTATCGCCGAGCTCAACATCGGACATATCTAAATTATTGGCGCTGATCTTTATAAGACTATCGCCTTCCTTTGATTGTATAGATGCAATTTTTCCTGTTGCTTCAATAATTCCAGTAAACATAAATCTATTTCACTCTTTTGTTGTAAGTGTTTCATCAAGTGATGAAGCTGAGCCATAAGTGATGCAGAGATCTGAACCTAATATTCTCGCATTTAATAATTGAAATTGTTTTGCGTCAGAAAGCTTTTCTAATCCTGGCAAGTGTAATAATCCACGTGCATCATCTCCTAGAACTTTAGGGGCCATATAAACCACTAAACGGTCAACCAAATCAGCGTTGATAAAAGCACCCGAAAGATTTGAGCCGGCTTCAATCATTACCTCATTGCAACCTTGTTCACCTAGCCATTTCAGGACTAAATCAGGGCGGACTTTACCCTCATCGTCAGCACTAATTTGCAACCTAATTAATTGTTCAGTGTTGAGTGATTCATCAATCTCTTTTGTTGTCATCCAAATAACTCTGCCTTCTAAGGTAAAGATCTTTGATGAGCGTGAAACTGATAAATTGCTGTCCATGATAACTCGCCAAGGCTGTACAATTTCTGCATCTTGCTGATAACTATTTGGAAAATCATCTGCCCTTACATTCATCGAAGGGTTGTCGATAATTACAGTTCCGCTACCAGTAATCACTGCACTACTGCGTGCACGGAGTAGCTGAATTTCCTGTCTTGATTTCTCACTAGTAATCCATTGGCTTTCACCTGATGCCATGGCGGTACGACCATCAATGCTCATCGCCACTTTACAAGTAACCCAAGGTAGCCCTGTTTTCATGCGCTTTATAAAACCAGGATTTAAGTCTGCCGATTCTTCTTCCATTAAACCAACATCAACAGTAATACCTGCTTCTCTTAAACATGAAATGCCATTTCCTGAAACTTGGGGATTTGGATCCTCCATTGCAACAACAACTCTAGCTACTTCAGCTTTAATTAAAGCATCTGAACAAGGTGAGGTCTGACCAAAGTGACTACAAGGTTCGAGGCTGACGTAGCAAGTTGCTCCTTTGAGAGATTCTTGGCAATTTTCAATAGCCATTATTTCAGCATGATTTTGACCGGCTTTTTCATGCCAACCTTCAGCAATAATGCGATCATTGATAACGATAACGCACCCAACTCTTGGGTTTGGATCAGTAGAAAACAAACCTCTTTGTGCTAGCTCAATTGCACGTCGCATAAAACGTTGGTCTATTGCTTCAGTAACCATTACTTTTGATTTTCTTCATCGGCAAGACTATCGATAGCTGTGCGAAATTCTTGCACATCTTTAAAGCGCCGATAAACTGAAGCAAATCGAACGTAGGCAACATCATCTAATTTTCTAAGGACTGACATAACCATTTCGCCTAATTGTTGAGCCGGTATTTCACGTTCACCTGTTGCTCTCAGTCCAGATTTAATATGAGAAATAGCTTGCTCAATATTTTCAACACTTACTGGACGTTTTTCAAGGGCACGCATTATGCCATTGCGCAATTTTTCCTCATCAAAAGGCTGTCTGCTACCATCTTGTTTAACCAGTTTTGGCATCACCAATTCTGCTATTTCATAGCTAGTAAAACGTTCACCACAGGATGAACATTCACGTCGGCGTCTAACTTGAGTACCATCAGACACTAATCGTGAATCAATGACTCGGGTGTCAATGTCTGCGCAAAATGGGCAATGCATAAAATATTTTCCTGTTAATTATAAACTGGAAATTGCCCAGTTAAGGCTATAACTTTTTCTTTAACTTCACCACTCAGTTGTTGGTTTTCAATGTCATCAAGAATATCAGCTATCCAACCTGCCAGAATGGTTACTTCTTCAATACCAAAACCACGTGTTGTAACTGCTGGTGTTCCTATGCGAAGACCTGAAGTAACAAAGGGTGAGCGAGGCTCATTAGGAACGGTATTTTTATTGACGGTAATGAACGCTTCACCAAGGGCGGCATCGGCTTCTTTACCTGTTATATTTTTATCGATTAAATCTAGTAAAAATAGATGATTATCTGTACCACCAGAAACAATTTTATAGCCTCTTTCTTGTAGAACCGAGACCATTGCTTTGGCATTAGCAACCACTCGCTGTTGATAGATCTTAAATTCGGGCTTTAATGCTTCTTTAAATGCTACCGCTTTGGCTGCAATAACGTGCATTAAAGGACCGCCCTGATTTCCCGGAAAAACTGCAGAATTTAGTCGTTTTTCAAGGTCTGGATTACTTTTTGCTATGATTAATCCACCTCGAGGGCCAGCCAACGTTTTATGGGTTGTCGTTGTCACCACGTCTGCGAAAGGTACGGGGTTAGGATATACACCTGCTGCAACTAGGCCAGCAACATGGGCCATATCAACCATTAACCAGGCATCAACTTTATCAGCTATTTCACGAAACTTTGCCCAATCAACTGTTCTGGAATAGGCTGAAAAACCTGCCAATATAAGTTTTGGCTTATGTTCAAGTGCTAGTGCTTCTAATTGTTGATAATCAATATAACCTTTCTCGTCAAGTCCATATGCAACAGGGTTATATAACTTGCCAGAAAAGTTTACTGGTGAACCGTGAGTAAGGTGACCACCTTCATTTAGATTCATACCTAAAATTGTATCACCGGGTGATATCATTGCTGAAAAAGCTGCTACATTAGCCTGGGAACCTGAATGTGGCTGGACATTGGCATAATCAGCGCCAAATAATTGCTTCGCTCTCTCTATGGCCATGGTCTCTACACCATCTACATATTCACAACCGCCATAATAGCGTTTTTGTGGATAGCCTTCGGCATATTTGTTGGTGAGCACTGAACCTTGAGCTTCCATAACAAGTGGACTTGTGTAGTTTTCTGAAGCAATTAGCTCGATATGTTGTTCTTGACGTTGACGCTCATTTTCAATAGCTTCTGCTAATTGAGGGTCAAAGTTTTCCAGAGTTACTGCTCTGTCAAATCTACTTTTAGTCATGCTCACTCCAATATTATTTAATTTGTTTATAAACCGCCGTATTGTACATGCTTTGACCATTAGAATCAGCGTTTGAGGGGAGTTTTATTGATTAAATTTGATTTTGGTGCGAGTAATACAACAGGCTCAGATATAGGTCGCTTATACGAAAGGGTTTAATGGCAAATAGTGATCTACTAGCATAACCAAAAACAATAGCATGAGGTAGGTTATCGAAAAGCCAAAAGTTTTCATCGCTGACTTATTCTCTTCATCAAATTTGAGCAAGATAGTCATTCTTAAAAACATTACACCTAAAATTAGCGCGCCTACCAAATACACTAGTCCACTCATTCCAACTAGCCATGGAAGGACTGTCGTTATTATCAATAAAATAGTGTAGAGCATAATGCAGGTTTTAGTAAATGGGATGCCATGAGTTACCGGCAGCATTGGTATATTAGCTTTAGCGTAATCATCTCTGCGATGGACGGCCAGGGCCCAGAAGTGCGGTGGTGTCCAAGTGTAGATAATGAGCACCAATAATAATCCATGGGCAGGAATTTCACCGTTTAGACCTGTAACAGCTGTCCAACCTAGCAAGGGCGGAATTGCGCCAGAGAGGCCTCCAATGACAATATTTTGAGGTGTTGCACGCTTAAGATACATGGTGTAAATAAAGGCATAACCCACTAAACCAAACAACGTTAATAAAGCGGTGAGTGGATTAACCAGAAAGTACAACATCCCCATTGATGA
>JBLHLI010000119.1:0-7204 GCA_047618765.1 Enterobacterales bacterium
TCTGATCTTGATACTTTTCCAAAATGGGCAATAATTCATCCATCATTTCGGAATATTCAACAGTACTTATAAATTTCAATTGACTAGTTTTAGATGGCTCCATGCCGTCAGAGGTTGTAAATGCAACTGGCTCAATATCTATAAAGGTAAATTTCGCGTCTTCTGTTAGCAAATAATTAAGATAAAAAGGATTATTCATACTTTTTTTCTTAAGTGCATCAAGTTGCTCAGATGTTTGAGGTATCGTTTCGATCAGATCTTCAATGATTAATTCATCTTCAACACCATAGGTATTTCTTACATTCAGCAGGCTATTTACTTTGTTAATGAAGGGGACTTTTTCTTCTATCTCAAGATGCAATTGTTGCATCTTTAATAAGAACTTTTCGGTAAAAATATTTTCTGATTTTAAACCGATAATAATGTGATCATCTTTGCCAAATTGTTCTCTAAATTCATTGTACTCTATACGAACTGGATCATCCGTATGGTAAAAGGCATCATTAGATGTATCAATAGTCAAGGTTCGAAGCTGAAGTAATAAAACAGCTAAAATCCCAAAAACAAAAACTAAGGTTGAAAAGCGATGTTGAAATATAAATAATCCCAATCTGCCAAAATATATTTCGATGTCGTCTCTGATATTTTTCATTACTTCATCTCTAACATTGTTATAAATAATTACAAAAATTGTAGATACAAACTTACCAAAGTGTAACCAATCGTTAAGGGTGACATTATCTCATCATTGCCACTCTTTTGATTAGTTTTCTCTCAGTTAATTTAAGAAAGTTGAGATAATTCCCTCAGATGTAGTCCTGCCCTTTGGGCGAAGACTTAGGAAGGAAAAATATTGAATAGCATGATTGAATGGAATTATTGTCGATATCTTTAATTAAGTATTCTCTAGATGATTACAAGAAACGAAAAATTCTTCAATGTAGTTATTTGTATCAGTGCCTTTAATTTTTTCAAACTTTTTATCTGGATGCGATTCACGCATTTGAGAATCTAAAAGACCATGTGCCGTATAAAGCATTGAATCAAGAATAATATTATCTTGGTCACAATTTTTTGCTAATTTAATAAGACGATCAAAACCAACAATAAAATTATGGCTGTGCTTTCTTCTAATATCAGTTGCGTAAAATAGCTCTTTAAGGTCAGCACCTTCCATATCTAGTGCTAAATTAGTAAGAAATATACGTGAAAAAACTTCAAAATCGCCCGATGCAAATTGTTGCCATAAATCACTAATCTCTTCCCCATTGTATTTATTACTTCCGAGAGGACCTTGACTTGAGATAAATAACATTCCAGAGATAGAACCTAATTGTCTTTTTGTATTTTCTGCAATTTTAAAAAAGGTTTCTTGCCGTGCATTTAATTCTGTTGCAGCGATAGCCTGAGTTTGTTTTTCTGAATGTAAATTATTGCGTCTCAGCTCTTCATTGTTTTCGGCTAAGACTGATTGTTGAATAAATAACCCAATAACCAACCACATAAAGGCTAATGGAGCAAAGGCACCTTCAAGAAATGTTCCCATGTCATCAATTGGCATATAGATAAAACCTTTCATCCCAACATTAGTTGAAATATAGAGATAACCGAGAATTAGCCATGTCATTGTGACTAATATGCCGAGTAAAATTCGCCAGTCTTTGGGGTAATTTGTAGATAGTCGATTATTTTTCATATTTAGAGAATAGACACTCTTTAAATTATTGTCCAGTAGAACAATCTTCTAACAGAATCAAAACTCATGATATATTTACCCTTAGCAAATTTGGTAATATAACCAACAGGTTAAAAAAAATAAGAACATCAGCCAATTAAGGAGCTGATTTGTCAAAATAACCACATTCAAAGTTTGACTATTATCGCTGATTGTTGAAGATGTAGGAACCACCTTCCAATCTTTACGTTTATATAATTGATTCATAGATTTATTTTTTTATTGTAATAAGATTAATGTTATTCAGCAAAAGTGGAATAGAACAAGCAATCTTTTGTCGCAATTTCAGGCACCGTTGTAACCATAAAAAGTTGCAGATCAACAAGCGCAAATAGACAACCATCACGATTAACTAATATATTTTCAATTTGATTAATGCCGTGTTCATCAATGGCTTTAAAATGCTCTAGATCATTGATGTCACACCAACCAAGAAATTCGCCTTCAGGCGTTATATCTCGATTAAGTTCTTCAATATCGGCTCTTAATGTAATATCTGTGGTCGCCAATCGGTGCTGTGCAAAGCCTACTGAGGAATCATCCTTTAATTCAATGCGTAGAGGATGTCGGTATACTTGAACCGTTGGATTGCGATTATCAAATAAATCTTTTTTACTGGTATAGCGATATAAACCCTTTTCAGCCACTCGATGTGATGGATTATCATTAGCTCCTCCACATTCAATGGTAACAATAGGAGCATCAAAACATTGCTCCATGATCGCACCTACTTTCAATTCAGTATAAATAAGGGTGCTTGTGAACAACTCAATCAACTTTAAATGCTGCTTATCTTCAACCACACTTACCGAAAATGCAGGACTCTTGCCAGAGGTGTTATGCAGATCAATAATGGCTTCTGGATTAACCTCTCGTACCAAAGAAAGAATTTGCTGTGCACGATTGGCAACAGCAGATTGATCAGTTGCTTCACGTGAAAAAAATCGATTTAAATCTTCACTATGTTCGACATAGCGATTGGTGAAAAAAGGTTTAGTTTTTGCAGCTTCAGGATTACATAAAATAAATCTGACATTAGTTTCTGGCATTACCTTATCTTTCAGCCATCTATGACAGGCGATAAAACCCGAAGGCTCATTACCGTGTATAAGGGTTGTGATGACTCGACATCGTGATGAATCGTTACCTTCAATATCAATAACAGTAAGCCCGATGAGAGAACGTAAAAAGCCAACCACAGTATCTGGAACATTTTGACGATAACTTGAATCAAAATAGATGATATCAGGATTAAGGAAACTCATTTCCAGCAACACTCCCATTCACTCACTGGTTGCCCGCTCATTTGATTAACAAAGTATCGGTTAAGCATTTCCTCACAGGCTTTATCTTCTGGTAGTTTTTTTCTGAGTTGTAGTAGTGTTTTTTTAGTCCAGGTTGCGCCATTAATATTTTTCGATAGACGTCGTTGAATAATATTCATAAATTTATCTCTTTCGGCCAAGTCCACATTGAGTTTACCTAAGCCATCATTGGCAACTTGCAACATATCATCGATGACATTTCGAATAGGAACTTCAACAGGTTTATTTTGATAGTTTTGCGGCCAGAGTATTGTTGCATCTAGACCTTTTTTTGCTGCTCGGTAAAAATTGTACTCGGCAAACTGAAAAGGAATTCGAGAAAGATATTCATCAGCTTTCTCTTCAAGTCCAACAGCCATGCCAATAGAAAAAGCTGCATTCGCCACCATATCTAGTGCTGTAGGTCCTGCTGGTAATGCTCTAAATTCAATGCGTAAATGGCCATTACCATGATTTGAATAAACCGCCCTATTCCAAGGCCAGGTTGTACCCATGTGCAAATTAAGCTCGGCTAATTCAGGTAAGCCTTTAGACCCTTCTATTGGTTCTTCATACATTTCAGGAAACATCGGGCGATATAGATTAACGGTCTCAGCAAATAATTCCCAACCACTTTTACGCAACCATCCATGACCAAAAGTTACTCTTGAGGGTTGTCTCCAACCTGAAGCATCAGGCATACGATTGTCGGTAGACTGTTTGAATAACACAACACGACTTTCATCCCATAGACATTTTCTAAGAAATACTCCAGAATTTGCGGAAATCCCTAAAGCCAGAGGCAAGGTTAATTGAGCAGCATTAAAGGTATTAACAAATTTATTTTTTTCTGTCATCAGATGTACTTGAAAAGAAGTGTTTGCTCCTTCAACACAAACCTCAGACGTTTTAAAATCAACTGACTCTTCGCCATCGATTTTAATATGAAAGGCTTCACCACGTTGCTTTAATAATTCTCTCCCTAATACGCGATAGCGACCTAAATCAGTCATATTATGCTGGAGTAGATCTTCTTGGCGCAGCGTTGGTAAAACGCCAATAGCCAAAGGCCGAGTATCAATTTCTTCGGCAACTTTCCAAAGTCGATTAAATTTGACTAACATTTCCTTAGTCAATTTACTAAAAGGTTTACCAGCGGCTTTTACCGGCAAGAGATTAAGTTCAAGGTTATATTTATTAAGTTCTGTTTGAAATTGTTCATCCTTTAACATTTCAAGGAGTTGTATATTGACTGGGCTGACTTGGCTTTTGTTATTGATTAAATACAATTCAAGTTCAGCACCGAGGCAAAGTTCTTCTTTACCAAAATTGGGATTGGACATCACCTCTCTTAATGTATCAACTTGATCATGGATACGTCGATTGAAAAGTTCATAGTCCTTAGCAGTATATTCTCTGTCTGTTATTTCCCGTCCCAAAACATTTTCTCCCTATCTGTCCTAACTCACAGTATTCGTAAGGGTACCAATACCATCAACTTCAAGCCTAATAATATCGCCACTTAATAGCATTTGTCCATTTTCAATTCCTGTACAGCCTGGAATGGTTCCCGTTGCTAAAAACTCTCCAGGGAAAAGTTGCTCTTCCCAAGAAGCATAGGCTACAGCTTCAGCAATCGTGTAGTACATGTCACGAGTATCTGAATGAATAACTAAGTCGTCATTGATATATACACTCACTGGCAACTTACTCAGTCTTGGTAGAATTTCATCAGCGGTGACAACCACATTAGAAATTGAATTAGCAAAATTCTTAGCTTTCATAGGACCAAAGCCACATTTCATCTCATCGGCTTGAACGTCACGTGCCGAAAAATCATTAAAGATGACGAAACCACCTATGGCACTTTCTGCTTCTTTGGATGAAGCATTTTTAATTTTTTTACAAAGAATTGCGCCTATCTCAAGCTCATAATCAAGCTCCTTGGTGTAGGCCGGAATAGAAACTTCTGACCCATCTTTGACGAACGTTAAATGATTACCCAAATAGTAGATAGGATATTCATACCAACGTTTTTCAGGCTTAAGTACTGGACAGGTTTTGTTAGCAACCCTCTCATAAATATTAATAAAGGGTGATATATAAGAATAGTACTTATCTATAAAGCCTTTTTTAGCAGCAATATAATGTTCCTCGAATAACGTGAAATCACGATAGGATAAGGGTTGGAACGGTAGTTCTGCGGTGACATCATTGAGACTTAACGCTTTAATAGAATTCGTTAAAGTATTAAAACTAGCAAGAAATTGCTCTTTGTTATCGTTATAAAAAGCCAGCACTTCTACTAGGGTATGAAGTTGCTCAGTGGGCAGAAGCTCACTAACTCGATACCACTTTGCATGCTCACCTATATCATCCAGAGATACTATGGGAAAAGCAGGTGACTGCGCTTCTTTAACTAACATAACTTTCATAATTTGTTCTCCATAACCCTAATTCTAATCCTAACTCTAATAACTATCATAATCATAATTATAATCATAAACATAGCCACAGTTTGACATGAAAATAGACTAGGGTGTCAATCGGAAGGACAAAGCTCTAAATAAAAGTGTTAAATATTTAAAACCAGAAAGAAACAAAAGCACGAATTACATTTGCATCAAGTTCATACAAAGGTTCTGTTCCTGGAGTAAGGGCTACTCTTACGTCTCTGAAATTATCGTATTTAAACTGCATAAAATTGTAATAAAGATTCAAACTACCACTATCAAAACCTGCGACATCTAATTTGAATTCATAACTGACACCTAGACCTATTGAATTTGAAGTATAAGCACTTAGTTCTTTATCACGGGCAAGAAAGTTCTGGGCATCTTGGAAGGCAAATAAGTCTGAGTAAAAATCAGCTTCTGATTGCTTATAGGCTCTCAGGCTAAGATCAAATATGAAATGCTCTCCAAAAGGATGTACATATCCTATTTCAAAACTTTGTCCAGAAACACCCCAGGTATCGGTATAATTACGATACTGTGCACTCAAGGCAGCTCGATAGGGTAGAAAATATTTACCCTCTAAGGCAACAGCTGTACTGGTCTTTGTTTCTGGATAGAGCTCTGGCTGATAACTATAACCTAGGGCAACTGTTGAATCTAAAAATCGTACTGAGCGATAAGGATTATTTAAAAAACCATCATCAGTAATGCCTTCAACGGCTATAGTCATATAAAAGTTTTTCGTGATGATCTGATTTAAATCGATACGGTAATTTTGACGATCGACTTCTTCTAAAAAATCATCCTGACCATTTTTCATTACTGTGTCAGAACTTTTTCCATAGCCTATTGATAACGTTGTTAAGTTAGAGAAAAAATCTTGGCTAATGGTGAAATTAGTCGTATCAGATTCATAGTCATTCTCACTACTATTGGAAAGATTCATCGAGAGTGTCGTGCTATTTAACAAGTAATCAACGCCCACAGAATATTGCGTTCTCTCTTCTGTATACTTACTAGCCGTTGTAACAACGTCAATAGAGGCACTTGAAACCATATCAACATAATAATTTACCGATACAGAAAAGTCATCGAGGAACTTCTTTCTAACTAAAATTGAGGGGCCAGTCACCTCAACCCCACCACCATCATAGGAGTGGTAAAGGGCATCTGCACGATCTTCAGGTAAAACTGCACTGAATAAGGCTTGAGATGACAAGAAAAGGCCTATTGTGAAAAGATTTCTAAATCGAATAATCATTAGTTACAACCACAACCTCCGCCACCACTTCCAACAGCTCCTCTCGAGCCTTCTCTGGCTTCATAGACATGGTGTAAATAAGCACTTGATATTGCATGACGATTGGCAGCCATGATGGGATCCGCTAAATTTTGTCGCTCATAAGCTTTCACCCAAGGCTTCATACTTGAACAACCTGGTAATATAAGCAAACCTATAGCGATGACTAGTGGTTTATAAAGGCTATTTTTTTTCATATCACTCTCGTAAAAGTTGTTTGATTTGTTCATCATATTTATCTTCATAACCCGGTAAATAACCATTATGCCTATAACGAAATAGACCTTTTTTATCGACTAAAAAAGTACTGGGCATTGATTGGATTTCATAATCATCACTAACGGTATTTTCTGGGTCATATAATATTGTAAAGTTGACTGGAAATTCTTTTAATAATTTTTTAGAGAGT
>JBLHLI010000120.1:0-7192 GCA_047618765.1 Enterobacterales bacterium
GCTCGTGAAACTAGTTTGTTAGGTTGGATGGACAAAATATCAGCTTCTATACGTGAAATGGCACACTCCTATGCTGATATGCCCATGCTCTCCAGAACACATGGTCAGCCAGCAACTCCTACCACTCTGGGTAAAGAGATGGCTAATGTAGTTGCTCGACTTGAAAGACAACGTAAACAAGTCGCTGCTGTTGCTATTTGTGGCAAAATTAATGGTGCTGTCGGTAACTATAATGCCCATATAACGGCGTACCCTGAAACTAATTGGCAAGCCTTTGCTGAGTCTTTTGTAACGTCATTAGGACTTGAGTGGAATGCTTATACAACACAAATTGAACCCCATGACTATATTGCAGAGTTGTTTGATGCTGTAGCACGATTTAACACCATTCTTTTAGACTTTAATAGAGATGTTTGGAGTTACATTTCTATCGGGCACTTTAAGCAGAAAACTATAGCGGGTGAAATTGGTTCATCAACTATGCCCCATAAAGTAAATCCAATTGACTTTGAGAACTCCGAAGGAAATCTTGGTATTGCTAATGCGTTATTTAATCATTTAAGTAATAAACTACCCGTTTCACGCTGGCAGCGAGATCTTTCTGATTCAACAGCCCTAAGAACATTAGGAATGGGTGTCGCTCATAGCTTAATTGCCTATCAATCGACCTTAAAAGGTAATAGTAAGCTTGAGGCAAATGAAGCAAATTTAGCTGCTGATTTAGATGCAAACTGGGAAGTATTAGCTGAACCCATTCAAACTGTTATGCGTAGATACGCTATTGAAAAGCCTTATGAAAAATTAAAAGAGCTTACCCGAGGTAAGAGAATCAATTCAGCAGATTTAGCGGTATTTATTGATACGCTAGAATTGCCTGATCATGTGAAAGCTGAAATGAAGTTACTTACGCCAGCATCTTATATTGGAAATGCTGCGCAACAGGCTAAAATGATTTAAGATAAATAGACTTAAACGAAAAATAACTGCTGATGATTCAATTTCCTGATAATTTAACGAAACAACAGTTTTTGGATAATTATTGGCAGAAACAGCCCGTATTATTCAGAAGTGCTTTAGATGAGGCTGAGCAGCTCATTTCTAAAGAGCAGTTATTTGCCCTTAGCCTCGATGACCGTGTTGAATCGAGACTATTACTTGAGAATGGTCCCGAACATCCTTGGCAAACCTTTCATGGTCCGCAAGAACCTGAACAATTAGAAGCTCTTTCAACGTCCACTCATTGGACACTCTTGGTTCAATCTGTAAACCTTTGGCTTGAGAAATGCCAAACACTATTGAACGAATTTGACTTCATACCCCAGTGGCGACTAGATGATATTATGATCACCTTTGCCACTGACCAGGGTTCCGTTGGCCCTCATATTGATCAATACGATGTATTTTTAATTCAGTTAACAGGCTCAAGACGTTGGACAGTTGCTAAAGCAGATGCAGAGATAGAAACAGCTATTGAAATACCTCAAATTAAACAGGTCAAACCCTTCGAAGCAAGTATAGATGAAACCTTAAACCCTGGCGATATGCTCTATATACCGCCAAATAGAGCCCATCATGGTGTTAATCTGGAAGACGGCATGACCTTATCTGTTGGCTTTCGTTCCCCTGAACTCTCAGAGATGTTGATGCTATTAGCTGAGCAGCTGATGACTGACGAAAGTTGTTCATTCTATAAAGACTCTCCTTTAACAGCAACGAGTCATGCAACTGAAATTTCTGCTGCAGCTATGACTAAAGCTGCAAATTGGGTCGCTGATTTAGAGCAATATGAATTACTCAAGCGTAAATCATTCGGATTATTACAAACTCAACCAAAACAAGAAATGCTACTAGATTTACCTCCCTATCCTTTAAAAGATTATTTACAAGGTACATTTCTACTACATCGTGATCCCTCAGCAAGAGTTGCTTGGCATCAAGCGGCTGAAGATGAAGTTTGGTTGTTTATTAACGGTGAATGTTTTGAACGTTCAATCGATGAATTAGACTGGATTAAGTTCATATCAACCGAAAATTCGTTATCATCTGAGCATCTTGCAGACTTAGTTATTAAAAAGAAATTTATAATTTTACTAGAAATATTTGTAGAAACAGGACTTTTTGGATTAAAGTAGAGATACGATAGTCTTTTTATCAGGAATTATAGAATGTTGGACACACTTTCCATAAGCAAAGTGAACTGGCCGGTACACTCAGAATTAATTCGCAAACTTCGAGAAATTGTTTTTGTTTTTGAGCAAGGTGTTTCTAGGAAAATTGAGTGGGATGGTCAAGATCATCTCTGTCAGCACGTTATTGCTTTAACAGCTGAAAATGAAATTGTTGGCACAGGCCGCATTCAGCCAGATGGCCACATCGGGAGAATAGCAGTATTAAGTTCTTGTCGAGGTCAAGGTGTAGGTGCCGCCCTTCTGGAAGTATTGATATCATTAGCACAGGATGCTAATCATGAGCAGATTTACTTAAATTCTCAAACCCATGCCATTAACTTTTACCAACGCTTTGGTTTTATCCCTCAAGGCCCTGTCTTTATGGAGGCTGGTATACCCCATCAAAGAATGGAATTACTAATTGACCTTACTTCTAAGAAAGAAACTTAGTACTTAATTTTTATAGGGGACAGAAAGACTTATGAACGATATTACTTTTACTGAAGATTTCTCTAACTTTGTTATAGGTCAAAAATATCCCGCTTTAAAAGCTGATACCTCTACTACTAACGCCTCTGCTGCCTTAAGCTTAATATCCCAAGCTAGACATAATATTGATATATTCAGCCAAGATCTTGATCCAAGAGTATTAAATTCAGCAGCAATTTCTGATGCCGTTAAGCAATTTATTAAAATTAGTCCTAAAAGTAAGATAAGAATTTTAATCTCTGATCCCGATCAACCACTTAAAAAGGGTCATTGTCTTCTTGAGCTATCTCGCAAGTTCTCTAGCTTTATTTCAATTAAAAAAACCAACGTTGACTATCAATCAACAGCCTACAGTTTTTTGATGGTTGATCATAAAGCTTTACTCTATCGACCAAATGCTAATGAATATCTTGCCTTAGTAAACTTTTCTGCTCAGTCAGAATGCCGCCAATATAGAGAGTTCTTTAATACGGTTTGGGATAACAGTGAACCTGCATCTGGAATACGCCAACTGTTCATTTAATAATACTAGGCATCCGCCACACATTAACCTATATTTAACATTAACTAAAGCGTTAATCTTATTGATATTTATGAAGTTTATATTGTCATTGCAATACTGCCAATGAAAGTCTAAAATTTGTGCCCGATATTAATTAACCCTCATATAAAAGAATAGAAAATGCGTAACCTCTTTAATGATAAAGCACTGAGAAAAGAATCTGATGAGATGCTAAAACTAGCAACTCCTGCAATAATTTCTCAGGTTGCCCAAATGTCTATGGGAGCAATCGACACCATAATGGCCGGTAATCTTAGTACCAGTGCCCTTGCAGCGATATCTGTCGGCAGTAATCTTTTTGTTCCTCTTTTAGTCTTTGCTTTGGGCATCTTTATGTCCTTAAATCCGTTGGTAGCTCAGGCAAATGGATCAAAAAGATATAATAAGTTAGGTGAATATCTGCGCCACGGTCTCTATATAGCTGTTGCTGTAGCAATTCCAACAATATTATTGATGAATGAACTAGATGGTTTGATGCGCCTTATAGGTGTTCAACCTTCAATAATCCCGGTGGTTACTGGTTATTTAGAAGCCTTATCTTGGGGTGTCATCCCTCTTTACTTATTTTTCGTATTAAGATCCGTTAATGAGGGGTTATTTTCTACTAAAGTTATTATGTACATTTCCTTGGCTGCTATCCCCTTTAATGTCGCTCTGAATTATATATTCATGTATGGATACTTTGGATTACCTGCTCTAGGCGCCATCGGACTTGGCTATGCAACAGCTCTTGTCTGGTGCTTAATTTTTACTATATTGTTGGTTTATACCATCTTCGCTAAAAAGTATAGCCACCTAGTATTCTTTAGACATTTCCATAAACCAGAGATACGTGTCTTTAAAGAAATATTAAAACTGGGATTACCTCTCTCATTAACAATAGGCATGGAAGTGTTGATGTTTGGTGCTGTAGGCTTATTCATAGCACGCTATAGCATTGATATTATTGCAGCCCATCAAATAGCTATGAACTTGTCTAGTTTGGCCTATATGATACCCCTAGGTTTATCTGTGGCGGTATCAGCTCGAGTTGGCCATGCAGTAGGACGTAATTCCTTCGAGGATGTTAAACGAGCTTCCTATTTAGGTTTAGGCTATGCAATGCTCTTCACAGCTTTTACTATAGCCATTGTTGTTAGCATTCCTCTTCAACTGGTATCAATTTACACTGAGCAACCAGACGTTATCGATATCACCATTAAGCTAATATATATCGCTACAATTTACATGATGTTTGATGCAGTTCAGGTAACTGCTGCAGCTGCTTTAAGAGGTATGAAAGACACTATTATTCCGATGTTTATGGCGGGTTTTTCTTATTGGTTGATCGGTTTTCCATTAGGTTATATTTTAGCTGAATATTTTGACTTGCAAGTTGTCGGTTATTGGATTGGATTTATCGCAGGATTAACTACAGCGGCATTACTGTTAAGTTATCGATTAATAACTATGTTAAAACGATTAAATCCAACCAATAATTAGTATCTAAGTTTGCTTTTTTACCCAAATTTTATCATTTCCAGCAAGATCTGCTAGCATCTCGGCACGGGACACCAACAAGTCTGCAAAATCGGTTTGTTTGCCCGAATCACCCAATTGTGGTTGATCTGCTTCTAAACTGGCCATAAGACGATCTGACTTAAGTTGCCAACTTAGAGAAAAATATCGAACAACATCTCTTGGATTTGCTGCTAGCTTAGTGGGAATATGATCAAGGGGTAAATCGCCTGATATTACCCAATAGTCCTCTTTTGTAGACTTAGATTCAACAAGCCAGATTGCTATAATAGGTGGTAAAATAGCACTTTCTTTATCATTAACACTAGTGACATTGAGTTGTTTGCGGCTGCAATAACTTAAGACCGCTCCATATTGATTATTTACCCATTCTTGTTCATTAAATGGAGCATTTGGTTCTTTTTGTTGATTCTCTTCTGACATATTAGATTCTACCTACTAGCCTTTAATCAATTAATCTTCAATTACACGGTTTTACTATGCAATTTTACTAAAACGTAAAGCTTTATACCAGAAGCGCAGTCGCTGCTCCAGTAAGAAAATACATAATATTAATAATTTCTCATTAAATCCATTCTAAATCTACGTCAATGATGATGTTTTAGTGACTTTTTATATTCGAAATCGGTGGTTTATTTAGCGCCTCAATGGTAAGGTTGCGCCAACTTGGAATCATGCTCAACTGTCTAAGTATAGGCATATTTCCTTTCATAGTTAAGGTGGTTTTTTTAAGCTAACTATTAACAATGATTATCAATAATTGCACTAACTAAAAATTAAAGAGGATTACTATGGATTTCCTAAATCAATTGGGTATTACAGAAAACAACTCAGGAGCATGCTGGGGCTCTAACAATTGGTCAGAGACGACTTCAGAAGGCAGCATCGAATCATTATCACCTGCTTCAGGTGAACTCATCGCTAAAGTTTATGCGAGTAATGAGACCGATTATAACAATGTTGTAGAAAAAGCTCGTGAAATTCAACTTAAATGGCGTCGTGTGCCTGCTCCACATAGGGGTGAAATAGTTCGTAAAATTGGTAATGCACTACGTGAACATAAAGATGCACTCGGAAGCCTTGTTGCTTTAGAAATGGGAAAAATCAAAGCCGAAGGTGATGGTGAAGTACAGGAAATGATTGATATGGCTGACTTTGCTGTAGGCCAATCAAGAATGTTATATGGTAATACTACTCACTCTGAACGCCCTGATCACAGAATGTATGATCAGTATCATCCAATTGGAGTTGTTGGTGTGATTTCAGCATTTAACTTTCCAGTAGCAGTTTGGTCTTGGAACGCTTTTGTAGCAGCAATCTGTGGAAATGCTGTTGTATGGAAGCCGTCACCTAAGTCTCCTTTAACAGCTATTGCCGTTCAGAATATCGTTAATAAAGTTATGACTCATGAAGGGTTTGACGGTTTATTTGGTTTATTTGTAGACGGTAAAGACAACAAATTAGCTAACCTATTTATCGATGATAAACGCGTACAAAAACTTTCATTCACAGGTTCAAGCCAAGTTGGTCGAATGGTTGGTGTTCGTGTTGCACAGCGTATGGGTCGTAGTCTACTTGAATTATCAGGTAACAACGCTCTGATTATCGATGAAACAGCAAACCTAAAACATGCTATCCCTTCTGTTGTATTTGGTGCAGTGGGTACTTGTGGTCAACGCTGTACTTCAACAAGACGTTTAATCGTACATGAAAGCCGTATCGATGAGATTTTACCAATCATCAAAAATGCTTATTCTCAAGTGATAATCGGTGACCCTCTTGATACTAATGTTTTAATGGGTCCACTTATCGACCAAGTATCTGTTGATAATTATACTGCTGCAGTTGCTAAAGCTATAGAGTCAGGTGGTGAGTTAATTTATGGTGGTAAGGTTATAGACGGTCCAGGTCATTTTGTTGAGCCTACTGTTATACGAGCTCAAAATGATTGGCCAGTAGTTCAAGACGAAACTTTTGCACCTATTCTTTATGTGATGACTTTCTCAACCATTGAAGAAGCGATAGAGATGCAAAATCACGTCAGACAAGGCTTATCTTCAGCTATATTTACTGATAATTTACAAAACGCTGAACTTTTTCTATCATCTGTTGGTAGTGATTGTGGTATTGCTAACGTCAATATTGGTACTTCTGGTGCTGAAATTGGTGGAGCTTTTGGCGGAGAAAAAGAAACTGGCGGCGGCCGTGAAGCTGGTTCTGATGCATGGAAATCTTACATGCGTCGCCAAACTAATACTATTTTCTGGGGCGATACTCCTACCCTAGCTCAAGGTATTGAATTTAACCTTAGTTAATATTCAAGCTTAGATAGACTAATCCTAGTTGATATTCATTTAACTGAATATTAACTAGGCAATGTGACATCTTTAAAGAGGAACTATCCATGACAGTATTCAATCTTGATGCTTTTGATGAGCATGAACAGGTTGTGTTT